>JACRNO010000066.1 GCA_016234855.1 Deltaproteobacteria bacterium
ACGACGAACCAGACCTATGGGAGTCTTCAGCGACAAAACCAGCATCGAAAGAATACTATTCGCGGTATTTACTTACGAAAACAAGAAACAAGGAACCGCTACCCTTTTCTCACTGACACAAAATTCTTGACGTTACCCGTCCCTGAAAGGATATTGACATGGGGATGGATTTGATTTTAAAATGAAATCCCGGTAAAAAGATGGTAGAGTATATTGGCTGGCGGGGCAGCGGCGGACATCCGTCCCTGAAGAATTCATAAATATGAAAGCGAGGTGCGGCTATGAAGATTGTGAAGACATGGTACTTTAAAAAGGTTGCAATAATCGTGGCCATGGCGCTCTTCCTCCTCGGCGCCATACCGGCAAAGAGCATGGCTTACGTGGTCTCCGGCAAGACGCTTGCCGGGGCCGCTGCATTCGACAGGGCCGCGGACATGAATAACGTCCAGCGCGTGCTTGAGTCGAAGGTCGTAGCGCAGAGGCTTACCGAGAACGGGCTTACGGCCACGGAAATCAAATCGCGCCTCGATAAGCTCACGGACGCGGAACTGCACAGCTTCTCGCAGCAGGTGACGAGCCTGTATCCGGGCGGCGACGGCGGCCTGAGCGTGCTGGCGGCGCTCCTTGTTATCCTGATAATCGCGCTCATAATACTCAAGATGGCCGACAGAAAGATAATCATAAAATGACCGCGCGTTTTTCTTCCGAGGCAGCGAAGGGATAATGATGACCTTATGTTCCGGTATAATCTTCAGGCGTTGCGCCGCCCTGCTCCTCCTTCTTATCCTTACGGTCTCCTGCGCCGCGGGCCTCGGAGGCGAGGCTGTCAAGGCGGATATTGCCGCGAATCCGGGCAAGGGCGGCTATATAGACGGCGTGCCGTTCTTTCCGCAGAAGGAGCGTAAATGCGGGGCCGCGGCCCTTGCAAGCGTTATCAACTACTGGGGCGGCTCACAGAATCTCGATGCCGTCTCCGCCGCCGTCTTTAGCGAGCCGATGGGTGGAACCCTGCCCATGGACATGCTCATCTATGCTAAAGACGCTGGTTTTGACGCCTTCTATTACAATGGCGGTCTCGACGACCTGAAGCGCAAGGTCTCGGAAAAATCCCCGCTTATACTCTTCCTGAACATGGGCTACGACCTCTACCCTATCGGTCATTATATAGTGGTAGTGGGTTATGACGACAGGTTGCGGGTCGTGCTCGCCCATTCCGACATGGACGAATACGCCGTATTCACCTATGACGAGCTGCTTGACCTGTGGGGCAAGACCAACTATACGACATTTCTAATCAAACCGGTTCAACCGTCAAGATGATAAGAACGACCCTCCTGCTTGCAGCGGCCGCATTGACGCTTTGTGCCTGCGGCGCCTTCAAACCGGTGGCGGCCGACCCTTTGAGCGGGGCCGAGCACCTGCGCCTCGGCGGCATCTTTGAAGCGAAGGGAGACTACGCACTCGCGTATGCCGAGTACTGCAAGGCCGCGGGGCTTGACGAGGCGGACGCGGCCGCGTGGTTTGCCGCGGCAAACATGGAGCTCCGGCTCGGCAAGTTGACCGAGGCTGAGTGGGATTATAAAAAGGCCGTCTTGCTCGCGCCGGACGAGGCCGCGTATCACAATAACCTTGGCTGGCTCTATATGGAAATCGGCGACCTTGTAAAGGCCGGGGCCGAGGTAGAGACGGCCCGCGCCCTCGACCCGGCGCACTCTTATGTCTATCTGGACAGCCTCGGCGTCATAGCTATGCGCGCCGGCAACCTTGAGGCTGCCCGGCGCTATCTTGAAGAGGCCGTTGCCGGCGTTCCGGCGGCAGAGCTTGCCGGTGCGCGTGAGATATATACGCATCTGCTTGAGTTGTATGGGTTGACCGGCGATTCCGATAAGGCCGCCATGGTTGAGAAGCTGCTTGGCAAGGAGAAGCAATGACGGGTCTACGGTTGAGGCGGCCATGCGCATAATCTACGGGATAAACCCGGTGGCCGAGGCATTGAGGGTGAATGCCGCGGGCATAGATTCCATCGCAATATCGGACGTACGTTCGGATAAGCAGCTCGGCGAGATTACGAAGGCCGCACGTAACGCCGGTGTGCGCGTAGAGACGCGCCAGGCGCGTAAGCTCGACGAGGCCGCGCTCAGCCCCGGACATCAGGGCGTAGTGGCGTTCATGAGGTCTGCGTACGCATATCGCAATCTCGACGAGCTGATAGGCAGGTGGAAGAAGAGCGGCCAAAGCGCTTTTATACTCATCCTCGATTCCATCCAGGACCCGCAGAACCTCGGGGCCTTGGTGCGCTCGGCAGTGGCTGCCGGGGCGCACGGGATAATCATACCGAAGGACAGGGCGGCAGAGGTGACGCCCGCAGTGGTAAAAGCCTCGGCAGGCGCGACCGAACACGCGTGTATTGCGCGAGTGGTCAATATTACGGCCGCGATAGCCGAGCTTAAGGAAGAGGGGGTGTGGGTGGCGGGACTTGCCGCCGATTCCACCAAGGCCGTCTATGACGCGGACTTCAAAGGCGATACAGCCGTCGTCGTCGGGGCCGAGGGGACTGGCATGCGTAGGCTCGTGGCCGAGGCGTGCGACTACTGCGTGAGCATACCGATGGCAGGCGAATTCGATTCCCTCAACGCGGCAACGGCCGGCGCGATCGCGCTATTCGAGGCGGTCAGGCAGAGAAGGGGCAGGTAGAAACCGCAAACCCCACCCCTGCCCCTCCCCTTGTTAAGGGGAGGGGATTATCCCTTGTTGCCGAGCACTGCTTGGCAACGTGCGCGTATGCCGTATAGTTCTACAAATAAGGCAAACCATGCCCGGACTTGACCTCATAAAGGCTGCCGCGGAAAGGCTCTCCGGCGTGATATCGCCGACCCCGCTCGTATTCTCGTCATCGTTCAGCAAGACCCTCGGCTTCGACTGCCATCTTAAACTCGAAAACCTTCAGAAGACAGGCTCGTTCAAGGTCAGGGGCGCGTATAACAGGATAGCCTCGCTTGAGCCGGCGCAAAAGGCCGCGGGCGTGATAACCGCCTCATCGGGAAATCATGCGCAGGGCGTGGCATGGGCCGCGACCCTCCTCGGCATATCCTCGACCGTCGTCATGCCGGAGACCACGCCGATAATGAAGTACATGGCTGCGAAGGGCTATGGCGGCCGCGTGATATTCCACGGAAGGTCTTTTGGCGAGGCCTGCGAACGCGCCATTCAACTCGCATCGGAAACAGGCGCGGTCTTTATCCCGCCGTTCGAGGACGAGCTTGTGATGGCCGGGCAGGGCACGATAGGCCTTGAGATAATCGCCGCGCTGCCGGAGGTTGATACGGTGGTCGTGCCGATCGGCGGCGGCGGGCTGATCTCAGGTATAGCCTCGGCAATAAAGGCCCTCTCACCAAGGGTGAACGTCATAGGCGTCGAGGCTGAGGCTTGCGCCTCGTGTACTGCATCCCTCAAGGCAGGCCATCCCGTAGCGGTGGCCGGCCTGCCTACGATAGCCGACGGCATAGCCGTCAAGAAGGTGGGTACTCAAACCCTTGAGATAATCAAAAGGCTTGTCGCGGACGTCTGCAGCGTTGGCGAGGAGGCCATTGCCGCTGCCATGCTGAGATTGATAGAGCGCAAAAAGCTTGTTGTCGAGGGCGCGGGAGCGGTCGCGCTTGCGGCCGCGTTCGCGGGAAGGCTCCCTGTGAAACCTAAGAAGGCCGTTTTTGTCATAAGCGGCGGCAACGTCGACGTTACGATGCTCGACCGCGTAATACGCCTGGGGCTGATGAAGGAAGGGCGCGTGATGAAGGCCATGGCCGTCATCGCGGACGTGCCAGGCTCCCTTGCGAGGTTTACCGCGCTCATCGCCTCGCTCAAGGCCAATATCGTGGAAGTGACACACGAGCGCGAGGCAGTGGACGTGCCCGTCGGCACGACGCGGATTACCGTGGTACTTGAGGTAGAGTCATTCGAACATGCGGACAGGGTAAGGGCAAGGCTTAAAGAGGCGGGTTACTGAGAGGGTATCGGGTTATCAGTTGCCGGTTAGCGGCCGGTTGATGATAAGGAACCTCTGATTAATTAAATCGAATTGTCATTTCGAGCGCAGCGAGAAATCTTGTGCTGAGGAAAATCAACGAGTTGCAAGATTCCTCGTCGCTTGTGCGCTAACGTTGTGTCGTGTGCGCTAACGTTATGTCTTTAGCGCCTTTGGCGCCAAAAGCGCTCCTCGGAATGACAATAAATGAATTAATCAGAGGTTCCATAATGATATGGCGGCGGAAAACCAGCCATTGTGCGTTTATGTCTGCCCTTGAAAATCCTTATGCCGTCAGGAGGAATTCCTGACGGCATAAAGAAGGGTCTTGGCCTTTATTGCCAACGGATAACCGTTGGCCGATAACCGGCAATTACTTCGCTTCCCTTACGCGCCATCTCTTGAGCATGAGCAAGACCTCTTTTGTCTGTGCCCGCGCCGCTTCTATCGGCATGCCGCGTTTTTCCGCCATCGGGCCCGCAAGTTTGTCTATCATCCCTTCGAGCGTGATTTCGGGCTCGGTCAATGCGCCGTCGTTATAGCAGAACTTGCAGTAGTCGAGCTTCTTGACGCCGCTCTTCTCGGTGCCGAAGTCGGACGGGTGCATCATGGGCAGGCCGCAGGACTGGCATGACGGGCCTAAAAGTACCTTGTTGGACATCTTCTTCACCTCACGAATCGTATTTTCGGATATTATAACCTTAATGCGGATGTAAAACAAGCTGGATGTGGCAGGGGCAACAGTCTCGGGCCGGGAAAGAGATTGCTTGTTGCGCTCAAGGGGTTATAATTGTTTTCATCGCCTTTAAGCGGGCGGGTATTATCGGGTATTATAACAGGTCAATGGAAAGGTAATGATAAAACCATACAACCAACTCTCGGACTTCATAAAAGAGCGGTTCGGGTGCAAGGTCTTCAAGGTGACGGTTGACGGCGGCTTTACTTGTCCGAACAGGGATGGGAGCAAGTCTTACGGCGGGTGCGCCTATTGCGCGCCCACGGCCCTGCTGCCCAAGGCCCATGAGAATGCGGACGTGGTTGCCACGCTTGACGCAGGGATACGCTACGTGCGGCTGCGGCACAAGGCCGATAAGTTCATAGCCTACTTTCAGATAAACACAAACACATACGCGCCGCTCCCGTATCTGCGCGACCTTTACGCCGCGGCCATCAGCCATCCGGACGTGGCGGGTATCGCGGTATCCACCCGTCCCGACGTGCTCGACGACAACGTCCTTGAGATGCTCAGGCTCTTCAAGGAGGAGAAGTTCCTCTGGCTGGAACTCGGGCTGCAATCGGCCAACGACGCGACCCTCGCCCGTATAAACAGACAGCACACCGCCGCCGATTTCGAGAGGGCGTGTAAGGATGCGGCCTCGGCAGGCATAGACGTCTGCGCCCACGTGATAATCGGCCTGCCTGAAGAGTGCAGGCGGGATTATCTCGCCACAATGGAGCTCCTTAGCCGCAACAAGGTCTGGGGCGTGAAGTTTCACCAGTTGCAGATTCTGCGCGGCACGGCCTTTGAGCGGGACTACAACGCGGGCAAATTGGCCGTCCTCGGCCTTGAAGAGTATGCCGGGTTCGTGGTAGACTGCCTTGAGGTTTTGCCGGAGTCGATGGTCGTTCACCGGCTATGCGGCGACGCGCCGCAGGCATTCCTGATCGCGCCCAGGTGGGGCGTAAACAAGTTCGTTGTTATTGATACGATTATGAAGACCTTCCAACAGCGCGGCACGCGCCAGGGCGCGAGGTTTATTGGCGCGGACTCCGGGGCATAGATTCAATATGGCAGTTTGCTGAAAAACTCAAAATTTGCTTAGGCTGCTCAAAAAGCTCCAGATGCGAGGCGTCGAGGAGCGAGGAATGAGGCGTATTCTTTTATACGCTGCAGTGACGAGTGACGACGACAACGAAGCAGATGGACTTTTTCAGCAGCCTGTTAAATAAAATCGGACTCACACAGGAGGATGTATGTCGGATAAGCGCGTCGAGCAACTCGCTTCCATACTCGTTCGTCATTCGGCAGGGGTAAAGAAAGGGGACGTCGTGCTTATCGCGTCGTCTTCGGAGCTGGCAAAGCCCCTGATACTCGCCGTATACCGCGAGGTGATGAGGGCGGGCGGAAATCCAATGACCTCGATATCCTTCGAGGAGGCGCAGAATATCTTCTACGAGTATGCCCGGCCCGAGCAGATTGCGCACTTTCCCAAGACCAAGCTCTTCGAGGCAAAGAATATCGACTGCGTAATCAACATCCGCGCCTCGGCCAACAAGAAGGCCATGTCAAATATAGACCCGGCCCTTATCGCCGCGCGCAGCAAGGTGATAAGGCCGATAGGCGAGGAGATAGTCAACAAGAAGCGCTGGGTGCTTTGCAATTTTCCCACGAACGCGCTCGCCCAGGAGGCTGACATGAGCCTCCACGAGTACGAGGACTTTCTCTACGGCGCGACGAACGTCGATTGGAAGTCGGCCATGAAAAAGCAGATGAAGCTAAAGGCCGCGCTCGATCGTGCAAGCGAAGTGCATATAAAGGGCAAGGACACCGACCTCACGTTGAGCATCAAGGGCAGGAAGGCGATACCGTGTTTCGGAGAGCGGAACATGCCCGACGGCGAGGTATTCCTCTCGCCGGTGGAGAACTCGGCCGAGGGGCATATCTTCTACGAGATGCCCGCGATATACCAGGGCCGCGAGGTCACGGGCATCAGGCTCGTCTTCAGGAAGGGCAAGGTCGTCGAGGCGTGTGCCGACAAGAACGCGGCGTTCCTGAACACGATGCTCGATACCGACAAGGGCGCGCGGTTCCTGGGCGAGCTCGGCGTCGGGACGAATTACGGGATAAAGAACTTCTCAAAGGACATACTCTTCGACGAGAAGATAGGCGGCACCGTGCACCTCGCGGTCGGCAGGTCTTACGAGGAGGCGGGCGGCAAGAACCACTCGGCCATACACTGGGATATGATAAAGGACCTCCGCAAAGGCGGCAGCCTCTCGCTCGACGGAAAGGTCATACAGAAGAACGGCGCCTTCCTGATATAGACGCATATATCGCCGGACTCAAATCCCTTGACACTATAAAGGCCGGGGGATAATATTTAGCAGGCTGCTGAAAAAGCCCCATCTGCGTCGTTATCTTCGTCGTTCGTCATTGCGACGTACATACAGAGTACGTCTCATTCCTCACGCCTCGATGCCTAGCATCTGGGGCTTTTTGAGCAGCCTGAATAAGTTTTGAGTTTTGCGGACTTTGTCTACTGATAATGAAGTTGCTTATTTACATTGCACGCCCGCAGAAGGAATAAGACCCAATGGAACTATCTATTATTCAAAAGTCTTTTAAGGACAGCTTAAAGGTCAAGGAGCAGTTCTTCAACAAGAAGAATACCGCGCTCATCAGGGACACGGCGTATCTCATATCCGACGCCTTCAAGTCCGGGGGCAAGCTCCTCATTATAGGCAACGGCGGAAGCGCGGCCGACGCGCAGCACCTTGCCGCCGAGTTCGTCAACAGGTTCG
Organism: Deltaproteobacteria bacterium; assembly: GCA_016234855.1. Lineage (GTDB taxonomy): Bacteria > Desulfobacterota > GWC2-55-46 > GWC2-55-46 > GWC2-55-46 > JACRNO01. The sequence goes on from JACRNO010000066.1 coordinate 7,544, forward strand.
AGATAGAAAGGCCGCCGCTGCCCGCGCTCGCGCTCACCACGGACACGTCCAATATCACGTCCATCGGCAACGATTATTCGTTCGATCAGATATTCTCCAAACAGGTAAGGGCGCTCGGCAGGGAAGGCGACGTGCTCCTGGCCATCTCCACGAGCGGGGCGTCGCCCAATATCGCAAAGGCCGTTGATATGGCCCGCTCCATGGGCATAAAGAGCGTGGCGCTTACGGGTAAGGGCGGCGGGCTCCTGGCCGGCAAGGCCGATATCGTCCTGAACGTCGATTGCAAGACCACTGCGCGCATCCAGGAGGTCCATATCACGGTCTGCCATATCCTGTGCGAGCTGGTCGACCATATCCTCTTTCAGAAAGGCTCCTGACGCCGTTGTCCCGGCGCCTTGCCGAAATCCTCTAAACCTCTTAAGGCCGTCAGGCCGCTCTTGCCAAAGGGCGGGCTCCTGACCCGCCGTGACGGAGACGAAGCCCAAGCCCATGAAATGGAAGCCCATATCATCCAAAGGTCTCAAGACCTACTCCATTAAAGAGAGAAAGAGCAAGGTCTCGGTTGACGACTTCGCGGGTTTGCACGTCCGCGGAGGCACGGTTGCCGAGTTTCTTGAAAAATTGCCAGGCATCCTCGCGGCCTCCGACATCAAGGCCGTGGCCCGGGCCGTCATCTCCGCTCATGGGAGCGGGGCGACTGTCGCCCTCGGCATCGGCGCGCACGTCATAAAGGTGGGGCTCGGCCCGCTCATCATCGACCTTATGGAGCGCGGTGTCGTAAGCTCCGTAGCCATGAACGGCGCGTGCGTGGTGCACGACTTCGAGACCGCATACGCGGGCTGCACCTCCGAGGACGTGGACAGCGAGCTTGGCAAAGGGGCCTTCGGCATGGCCGAGGAGACGGGCAGGCTCATCAATAAGGCGATAAAGAAGGGCGCGGCAAACGGGCTCGGACGCGCCGTAGGCTCGATGATAGACCGATCGCGCTTCCCGCATAAAGACAAGAGCATACTTGCGGCCGGCGCGCGTTTGGACATTCCCGTAACCGTGCACGTGGCGCTCGGCACGGATATCATACACATACATCCGCAGATGGACGCGGCGGCCACCGGAGCGGCGTCCATGCGTGACTTCAAGCTATTTGCCTCGGTCGTCTCATCGCTCGAAGGCGGGGTTTATATCAACGCCGGCTCGGCCGTGATACTGCCGGAGGTCTTTCTGAAGGCCCTTACGCTGGCGCGGAACCTCGGACACAGGGTCGAGAACTTCACCACCGTTAATATGGATTTTCTCCAGCATTACAGGCCGCTGACGAACGTCGTCAGGAGGCCGACGGCCGGAGGCAACGGCAAGGGCTACAGGCTCACCGGACACCACGAGATAATGCTGCCGCTCCTGTATGCCGCGATAATCGAGGGGCTTTGTGACTGAGGATATCGTTAACCGGTTGAAGAAGGCGCTGGCGGAACGGTCCGAGATAAGGTTCGCCTATCTCTTCGGCTCGCATGCAAAGGGCGCTGCCGGGGCGTTGAGCGACGTGGATGTGGCCGTCTTTGTGGACGGCCGCGCGCAGGAAAAGGATTACGCCTACGGCTACAGGGCCGCGCTTGCCGCGGACCTGATGGCGGCCCTCGGAACGAACGGCGTGGACGTCGTGGTCCTGAACGAGGCAGGCCCGTTCCTGCGCTTACAGGTAATCAGGGACGGCGTCGTGATAAATAACAGGGACGAGTTGGCAAGACAATGTTTTTGGGTGGAGACGCTGCGGCTTTATGACGACGCGAAATGGCTCATGGCCGTGCAGCAGGGTTATATGGCGCGGCGCATCGAGACCGGCAGGTTCGGCAAATGACGGACAAAGTCCTTATAAAGCGAAAGCTGGAGGAGTTGGAGAAGTGCCTCGGCGGCCTGGAGTCTCTGCGCGTCGTCAGTCTTGCCGAACTGGCGGAGGACATAGAGAGACAATGGGCGGCGGAGCGCGGTCTGCAGATAGCCGTTCAGATATTGATTGACATAGGCGCGCATATCCTTTCATCCGAGGGTGAGACGGGCATCGAGGACTATGCAGGGGTAATCGAGCGGCTGGGGAAAAAGGCCGTTATCCCCGAAGGGTTTGCCGCCGAGGTCAAAGGCATGGCCGGGTTAAGAAACATCCTTGTCCACGAATATGCCGAGGTCGATTTGACGGTTGTCCATAATCTGCTTCAAAACCGGCTTGACGACTTCAGGGTATTCGCGGGGCATATCAACGAGTATCTCAAGAGAATGAAATGAAGAAAAAACTCTGGTCAGGCAGGTTCAAAGAGGCCACGCACGGACTGGTGGACGAGTTCAACGCCTCCATCTCGTTCGATTGCAGGCTCTTCAGGCATGATATACGCGGCAGCGCAGCGCATGCGGCCGCCCTTGAAAAGGCCGGGGTCCTGACGGGGCCCGAGGCCGGTCGCATCACGCGGGGCCTTGCAGCGGTTGAAAAGGAGATGGCCTCGGGTGGCTTTGCGTGGAAGGCCGGGCACGAGGACGTGCACATGGCTGTGGAGGCGCGGCTTATCGAGCTTATCGGCCCGCTCGGAGGCAAGCTCCACACCGGCAGGAGCCGCAACGACCAGGTCGCGCTCGATATACGGCTTTATCTCAAGGACGAAATATACGGGATAATATCCTTGTTGCACGGCCTTAAAAAGACGCTTGTCGAGGTTGCCTCGGCTAACGCGGACTGCGTCATGCCGGGGTATACGCATTTGCAAAGGGCGCAGCCCGTCCTTCTTGCCCATCATCTGCTTGCGTACTATGAGATGTTCAAGCGCGACACGGCGCGGCTCTTTGACGCGCTTGAGCGCGTGGACGAGTTGCCGCTCGGCGCGGGCGCGCTCGCGGGAAGCCCGTATAACCTCGACAGAAAGCTGGTTGCGCGGCTGCTTGGTTTCGCGCGCGTCACCGAGAACAGCATCGACGCGGTCTCGGACAGGGACTTTACAATCGAGTTCATCTCGGCCTGCGCAATTATGATGATGCATATATCAAGACTCTCCGAAGAGCTTATATTATGGTCGAGTCAGGAGTTCAGGTTCGTGGAGCTGTCGGACGCCTTCTCCACCGGCTCGTCCATCATGCCGCAGAAGAAGAACCCGGACGTATGCGAGCTTGGCCGGGGCAAGACAGGTAGAATTTACGGCAACCTTACGGCTATATTGAGCGTGATGAAGGCCCTGCCCCTTGCGTATAACAAGGACATGCAGGAAGACAAAGAGCCGCTCTTTGATACCGTTGATACGGTCAAGGCCGTTTTGAGAATCTATCCGCCCATGCTCGCTTCCATGCGCGTGCGTAAAGACGAGATGCGCTCGGCGTGCGAGACGGGTTTCTTGAACGCCACTGACGCGGCAGACTACCTCGTGAAAAAAGGCCTGCCGTTCCGGGACGCGCACCACGTCGCAGGCCGGCTGGTCGCCTATTGCATAAAGAAGGGTAAGACGCTCGGCGCGCTTGAATTGGTCGAATGGCGGGGCTTTTCAAAACTTTTCGGCCCTGATATTACAAAGGCGGTCAGCATAGAAACCTCCGTTGCAGCGCGCCGCATCCACGGCGGCACAAGCCCGGCGAACGTCAAAAAGAGGCTCAAAGAAGTGATGGCCGAATTAAAAAAGGGTGGGTGCTGAGTTCGGGGAGGGTGGGCAGTGGGTGGTGGGATGCCGGAAGAAGTAGTTTGCTCAATGACTGTACGGTCAGTAGGAGAGTGTGTGAAACCATTCATTTCGGATGTTGACGATAGAGGAAGTGAAGCCGTAAACCCCTCTCCCCTTGCGGGAGAGCAGCCGTATTGCCGGAAGGCATGGTGCGGGGGGTTGTGTTTCCCCCTTTGCAAAGGGGGATTAAGGGGGATTTGTTTCGGAGATATCAGGCGCAGGAAGGGCAACGCCCGCCGTCCTTTGCAACAGGCGGGATTTTGGCGGGCAAAGCCCGCACTACAGTTGATATTCATCTGTTCGGCGCTTGTATTGTTTGCTACCGCCTGCGGCAAGAAGGCCCCGCCCCAGCCGCTGGACGCGGCAACGGTCTTGCATTGGCTGGTGAAGAGATAAGGGATTATTTATGATGAACAAGAAGACAAAAAAAGTTATACATGACCTCGTTGAATCGCTGAAAGAGGGCTACGGGCCGCAGCAGGTCATTCTCTTCGGCTCTCACGCATGGGGCGAGCCGACTGACGAGAGCGATATAGACCTCTTGATAGTTAAGGAGACGCGGGTTCTTTTTTTCAAGAGGCTTCTTAAGGTGCGTAAGGTCGTTTCAGCGGCAAGGGCCGGTTATGCCTTTGAACCGATAGTCCTGACGCCTAAGGAGTTGAAGGCGCGGCTGGAAGAACACGACTCATTCTTTGAGCGGATAGTAAAGAACGGTAAAGTGTTATATGCGGCGTAAAGAGGATATTTTTCAAGCAAGCGGCTGGCTTGAAAAGGCCGATATGGATTTGAGACGTGTTTCTTTGAGGCTCGAAGAAGGGGACAAGGACGATGCCGCGTTTCATCTTCAGCAAGCGATAGAGAAATACCTGAAGGCGTTTCTTCTGGCAAAAGGCTGGCAGCTCAGAAAGGTTCACGACCTGGAGGCGCTTCTTGATGAGGCGATAAGATATGCCCCAAGCCTTGAGAAATTCAGAAGTGTTTGCGCGGAAGTCACGGGCTATTATATGGTTGAGCGGTATCCGTCTTTTGTGGAGGGGCCTTCGATAAGAGAGATATCGGCCGGACTTAAAAAGGCCGGGAATTTGGCAAGGATGATAAAAGCTGAATTGCAGGACAAGGGAGGCAATCGCGGGGAATGAGTAACATTTGCATTGAAGTTTCATCATCAAATATTCTGAACCTGAAGAAGTAATATATTCTAACCAAGGGGTCTTCTGAGATGCACTACTTCGCTTATAAAGGTAAAAGATTCTGCGCCGAGGGCGTGGCAATAGAAAAGATAGTAAAAGAGGTCGGCACGCCCGTTTACGTCTACAGCGAAAAGACCTTGAAGCGCCATTACAAGGCCTTTGACTCGGCCTTTGCAAAGACCAGGCGCATGATATGCTACTCGGTCAAGGCCAACTCCAATATCGCCGTGCTGAAGACATTCGCGGACATGGGCAGCGGCTTTGATATCGTCTCCGGCGGCGAGCTTTTTCGCGCGCTAAAGGCCGGGGCAGACCCGTCCCGCATAGTCTTTTCAGGCGTTGGCAAGCGGCCCGACGAGATAGAGTATGCAATCAAGTCGAGAATCTTGATGTTCAACGTGGAAAGCCCGCAGGAGCTTCGCGCAATAGACGCAATCGCCGGACGGCTCAGGAAGAAGGCGGGCATAGCGATAAGGGTCAACCCGAACGTTGATCCGAAGACACACCCGTACATATCGACCGGCCTTAAGAAGAACAAGTTCGGCATCGAGACCGAAGAGGCGGTAAGGGAGTACGTCCATGCCAAGGCGCGGCTCAAAAACGTCGCGCCTATGGGCGTGGACTGTCATATCGGTTCGCAGATAACCGAGATATCCCCGTTTGTGGACGCCCTTGCAAAGACGCGCGCTCTTCTTTCGACTTTACGTAATGAAGGGCTTGAGATAAAATATCTGGATATGGGCGGTGGGCTCGGCATAACTTATGACAAGGAAGAGCCGCCGCTTCCGTCGCGTTACGGCCAGGCGGTTATCGAGGGCACGAAGGGCCTCGATGTGACGCTCATATTCGAGCCGGGCAGGGCCATGGTCGGCAACGCGGGCATACTCGTGACAAAGGCGCTCTATACGAAGAAAGGTTCGGCAAAGAACTTCGTCATCGTTGACGCGGGCATGAACGACCTTGCAAGGCCGAGCCTGTACGGCTCGTACCACGCGATAAAGCCGGTGCGGCTGACTGACAGGCCTGAGATAACCGCGGACGTGGTCGGCCCGATATGTGAATCGGGGGATTTTCTCGCAAAGGACAGGCTCATTCCTGAGGTCGAGCCCGGTGAAAGCCTCGCCGTCATGAGCGCCGGGGCATACGGTTTTTCCATGTCGAGCAACTATAACACGAGGCCGCGCGTTGCGGAGGTTATGGCGAGCGGCGCAAGCTATTCCGTCATAAGGAAGAGAGAGACCCTTGCAGACCTTGTAAAGGGTGAACAGGTCGCCGGGGCAAAGGGGCGCAGGACGAAATGAAGATTCAATTCACCAAGATGCACGGCCTGGGCAACGACTTCATCGTCATCGATTGCCGCGCAAAGGATATCCCGAATCTTTCAAAGGTCTTAATGAGGCTCGGCAACAGGCGCTTCGGCATTGGTTTCGACCAGGCGCTCGTCCTGAAGAAGTCGGCAAAGGCCGACTTCAGGATGGACATATATAACAGCGACGGGACCCGCGTGGAGATGTGCGGCAACGGCATACGCTGTTTCGCCAGCTATATCTGGTCGAGGAAGCTGTCGAAGAAAGACCGTCTCGACATCGAGACGGTCGCCGGGATAATCAGGCCTGAAAAGGCGGGCAGCCTCGTGAAGGTGGACATGGGCGAGCCGGTGCTCGAGGGCAGCCTCATCCCCACGACGCGGCCCGGCCGGATACTGGACTATCAACTGGATATAGACGTCAACAGCTTTATCATCACGTGCGTATCCATGGGCAACCCGCACTGCGTCGTCTTTGTCGCGGACGTGGACGGATATCCGGTGGACAGCCACGGCCCGCTCATCGAGACGAATGCCTTTTTTCCGAAGCGCACCAACGTCGAGTTCATAGAGGTCAAGGACGCGAAGACCCTGAAGATGCGCGTCTGGGAGCGCGGCAGCGGCGAGACCCTTGCTTGCGGCACGGGCGCGTGCGCGGCAACGGTTGCCGCGTCCCTGAAGGGGCTTACTAATAGAGCCGTGACCGTCATATTGCCGGGCGGCACTCTGAAGATAAACTGGGCAAAGGACAACCACGTCTACATGACCGGCCCGGCCGTGGAGGTCTTTACGGGCGCGGCTGATGTATGATGCTTTCGTACGGACGGCGGCCTGACGGATTTGCCGTGAGCAGACCGGTCAGGCCCCGGGATTATAGATATATCATGGAGGTTTTGGAAGATGCTCACCGGCGCATTTGCAGCGATGGTAACGCCGTTCAAGGACGGCAAGGTCGATGAACCGGCCATAACGCGGTTCCTCGATTACCTTGTAATCAACGGCTCGAACGGCGTCGTGCCCTGCGGCACGACGGGCGAATCCGCCACACTCAGCTTTGACGAGCACGTGCGCGTCATAGAGCATACGGTTCAGATGGCCGCGGAGAGGTTTCCGGTCATAGCTGGCACGGGCTCGAACTCGACCGCCGAGACGATAATGCTTACGAAGCGCGCCGAAGACCTCGGCGCGAACGCGGCCCTCGTCATAACGCCTTATTACAACAAGCCGACCCAGCAGGGCTTGTACGAGCATTACAAGAGGGTCTCCGAGGATACGGCCATACCCATCATCCTCTATAACGTGCCGGGCAGGACGAGCGTGAACATGCTGCCGGAGACGGTGGCGCGCTTATCCGAGTTGAAGAACGTCATCGGCATCAAGGAGGCCACGGGCGACCTCAAGCAGGTGAGCGACGTCATAGAGTTCTCGAAGAAAGGGTTCAGCGTCCTTTCCGGGGACGACTTCACGACCCTGCCGCTCCTTGCCATCGGCGGGCACGGCGTCATCTCGGTTACGGCGAATATCGTGCCGCGCGCGGTCACGGAGCTGATAAGGCTGCACCGCGACGGTAAGTTCGAGGCGGCCGTCGGCCTGCATTACAAGCTGCAGGCGCTCAACCGCGCCATGTTCCTTGAGACGAACCCGGTGCCTGTAAAGACCGCGCTTGCGCTTTTAGGCATGATAGAGGAGGAGGTCAGGCTGCCGCTCGTAAGGTTGAGCGAGGCCAGCAGGGCGAAGCTTATAGAGATACTCAGGACGTACGGGTTCAAGATAGAAAAGAATTAGGGCAAAGGGAAGGGTGGTTTAATGATAAAGATAGCCGTTACAGGCGCGGCAGGGCGCATGGGCAAGGCGATAATAAGCGCCGTGATGGCCGAGCCGCATACGAGCCTCGCGGGCGCGCTCGAGCGCGAAGACTCTCCTTTTATCGGCAAGGACGCGGGCGAGGCCGTCGGCGGCGAGAAGCTCGGCGTCAGGATTGTCTCGTCGTTGGAAAAGGCATTCAAGGGCGCGGATGTAATAATAGACTTTACGCTCCCTGAGGCCTCGTTGCATTTTCTGGCCCATGCCGTGGAGCATAAAAAGGCCGTTGTCCTCGGCACGACCGGCTTTTCGCACCACCAGCGCGAGGAGATAAAGGAGATAAGCCAGAAGATACCCGTTGTCATGGCGCCGAACATGAGCGTCGGGGTGAACCTGTTGTTAAAACTCGTTCATGACGCGGCCACGGCCATCGGCCGGGAGTACGATATAGAGATTATCGAGGCGCATCACCGCCACAAGAAGGACGCGCCTTCGGGCACCGCCATCCGCATCGCCGAGGTAGTCGCCGTTGCCGTGGACCGGGACCTTGCCAAGGTGGCTGTCTACGAGAGGAAGGGCATCATCGGCGAGAGGAGGCCGGAGGAGATAGGGATACAATCCATCCGCGCCGGAGACATCGTCGGAGACCATACGGTCGTTTTCGCGGCCCCGGGCGAGAGGATTGAGCTGACGCACAAGGCCTCGTCGCGTGATACGTTTGCGGCGGGCGCGGTCAGGGCGGCGTTGTGGCTTGCGGCTAAGCCCGCCGGGCTCTACGATATGCAGGACGTCCTCGGACTCAAGGATTGAGGCGCGAGCGCGATTTGCCGCGTTATGCTGTTATATGGTCGGGCCGGACAGTCCGGCAATCGGCTGCGCGCCATGCGATGCGCGCCTGATTATAATGCTCTGCATGAAAAGGGGGTTTACACAGATGAAGAGGTTCTCTTATGTCGCGGCGTTCATGCTCTTTGCGGCCGGTATTCTCCTGTCGTCGGCCGGCTTTGTCCATGCCTTCGGCCCGGGTGTGGGCAGCAAGTGCGGCGACTGCCATACCCTGGCCAAAGATGAGGCCGCCAAGCTCCTCATGGTCGAGAAGTTCAAGGCTGAGGTAAGCGAGGTGCGCGAAGGCCCGATAAAGGGCATCTGGGAGGTGGATCTGACCCAGGGGGATAAGAAGATAAGGGTATACGTCGACTACGGCAAGAAGTTCCTGATAGAGGGGGCAGTAAACTTCTCGGAGATTTCCAAGCTCGGGGAGATTGCCGAGCAGCAAAAGCCCAAGCAGCAGTACGTGGACTTGAAACTGATCTCGCTTAAGGACGCGGTCGTTATCGGAGACGCAAAGGCCGCGAACAAGGTCATAGTCTTCAGCGACCCGGATTGCCCGTATTGCAGGCAGCTCGACAAGGAGATAAAGAAGATACAGGACGCCAGAAAGGATGTCGTCTTCTATATAAAACTCCTGCCGCTGCCCATGCATCCGAACGCCCACGCTAAGAGCATGTCGATACTCTGTAACGGCAAGAAGCCGCAGCTCCTTGACGACGCCATGGCGGACAAGGCCTTACCCAAGGGCGAGTGTAAGACGAGCGAACTCGACGATAACACGAAGCTTGCGGGGGATATCGGCATACACGGCACCCCGGGCATAATCCTGCCGGATGGCAGGCTCATCCCTGGCTATATCCCGTCCGAGACGCTCCTGTCGCTTATCGACAATCCTCAGCCGCAGCCGAAGCCCTGACCATCTATTCCGGTCATGCGCCATAAGAGCGACGGATGCATCCATTAACCGCCGCCCTTACGGCCTGATCGGCGTATCTGTCTTCCGTCTCTACCGGGCGTCTCAGCAGGCGCGCCGCGTCAAAAGACGAACAATTAGCTTGACTTTATTGTATCGTGAAGTAATATTGACAATCAGGTGGCGAGAAAATGACTCGCATGCAGCGCTTGCGCGTCACTATGCGAGTTTATTCGGCGTTGTCAATGCTTTTTTATAGGTTTTATTGCGGGTTGCGGATGGGAAAGATTACTGGAGCCGGCGGGGGGAATTGAACCCTCGACCTACTGATTACGAATCAGTTGCTCTACCCCTGAGCTACGCCGGCCTCGGCGAGAAACGACAAACAGAAATATTAAGTCAACGGGCTGTAATTGTCAAGGTTTTTGAGCGAACGCCGCGCCGGTCCGTAAAAGCCGTTGCGTCATGGGATAAGGGGAGTGTCCGGCCTGTGTCCATGCGCGGATAAGCGCATCCCGGCCGTACCACATCTAATATTGACCAATACGAGGAACAACAGGATATTGATAGTCGACGACGCCCGCACCGACAAGGTGGCGCTTGAGGACGTCCTGCGCGTGCACGGTTATAACGTAAGGAGCGCGGCGGACGGCGCGTCCGGCCTGGAACTGGTCAGGCAGTGGCAGCCTTCCGTCATACTCCTCGACATCGTCATGCCGGGCAAAGACGGGATATGCGTGTGCAGGGAGATACGCGAGATGGAGGGCGCGACGCGTCCGTCCATCATAATGATATCCTCTCAGGGCGAGAAGAAGGTCATTATAGACGCTCTGGCAAAGGGGGCGGACGACTTCATCATAAAGCCCTTTAACGAGGGCGAGCTTATAGCCAGGGTCAAGGCCCAGGAGCGCATAAACGACTTCTATAAAGAGGTTGAGGAAGACAAGAAGAACCTTGAGACGATGCTGTCCATCACCACGGCCATGAGCGCGACGCTCGATCCGCTGCAGGTGCTTCATACCATCGTCTCCGAGGTCGCGGCCATGACCGACGCGGTGCGCTGCTCGATCGTGCTTGTGGTCCCGGGCCACGACGGCTACGTCATTGCATCGCATGAAGACCCCGGGCTCAAGGAACTCAAGATAGACCTCGATAAATATCCGGAGATAAGGCGGGCCTTCGAGTCGAAGATGCCGGTCGCGCTGAACGACATGGTCAACAACCCGCTGATGGCCCAGGTCAAGGGCCAGCTCAAGGGGCTTGAGGACATGAGCGCGCTCATACTGCCGATAGCCTTCAACGACGAGGTGGTCGGCACGCTCTTTTTGCGCGCCAGGAGAAAGGAGCGCGGGTTTACGAAGAAGGAGGTGGACGTCTGCCGCATCGTCGCCAACTCCGCCTTTCACGCCATCAGGAACGCGCGCATGTTCGACAGGCTCGTGAAGGAGCGCGATACGCTCCAGGAGATAGCTATAACCGACCAGCTCACCGGTCTCTACAACCACAACTTCTTCTATATGCGCCTTGAGGAGGAATTCGACAGGTCCGTAAGGTACGAGACTCCGCTCGCCGTCATCATGATGGATATCGACGACTTCAAGGCGGTCAACGACACCTACGGACACCGCGTCGGCGACGTCGTCCTGCGCGAGATAGGCGAGATGATAAAAAGGGGCGTCAGGAAGACCGATATCGTCGCCCGTTACGGCGGAGAGGAGTTCGCGGTCATACTTCCGCACACCGCCCTTGAAGGCGCGATGGACGAAGGCGAGAGGCTGCGCGAGATGATAGCGAGCCATGCATACGCCGGGCTTGTGAAGGACAGGGTCTCCATCAGCGTGGGCGTGGCCGCATACCC
>JACRNO010000083.1 GCA_016234855.1 Deltaproteobacteria bacterium
CCTTATCCCGTTCCAGGCGCGCAAACTCGCCTTTGCGCTTGGCATCGACAAGTCGCAGGTGGGCAAGGCCGTCAAGTTCATGACCGGCCTGTATAACGCCTTCGTCAATTCCGACTGCGCCATGGTCGAGATAAACCCGCTCGTCATAACCAAGTCGGGCGATATCATCGCGCTTGACGCCAAAATAGCCTTTGACGACAATGCCCTTTTCAGGCACAAGGATATCGAGGGCTTGCGCGACCTTGACGAGGAAGACCCGAAAGAGGTAGAGGCCTCGCGCTACAACCTGAACTACGTCACGCTCGACGGCTCCATAGGTTGCATGGTCAACGGCGCCGGGCTGGCCATGGCCACGATGGACATGATAAAGCTCTCCGGCGGCTCTCCGGCGAACTTTCTCGACGTGGGGGGCGGGGCTAATAAAGAGCAGGTCACGGCCGCGTTCAAGATACTTATGTCAGACCCGCTGGTCAAGGCCGTGCTGGTAAACATCTTCGGCGGCATCATGCGCTGCGATATCATAGCCGAGGGCATAATCGCCGCGGCAAAGGACGTTGGCATCAAGGTGCCGCTTGTGGTTCGCCTTCAGGGCACGAACGTCGAGCAGGGCAGAAAGCTCCTTGCAGATTCCGGCCTCAATATCATCACAGCGGAGCGGATGGACGAGGCAGCGGAAAAGGTGGTTAAGGCGGCGAAGGGATAGGCGCGGACGGACGTTTTTTTTCGCCGCTAGTTTGAATGGTAAGCAGACAACCCTCGGAGGTTTTGATACATGAGCATCCTTGTGAACAAAAATACCAAGGTCATCTGTCAGGGCATCACTGGCGAGCAGGGGACGTTCCACACCCGCCAGATGGTAGCCTACGGCACCAAGATGGTTGGCGGCGTGACGCCGGGCAAGGGCGGCACGGACGTCGACGGCCTGCCGGTCTTTGATACGGTCTATGACGCGGTCAAAAAGACGGGCGCCGACGCGTCGGTCATATACGTGCCCGCCGGGTTTGCGGCTGACGCGATAATGGAGGCGGTGGACGCGGGCATAGGCCTCGTCATCTGCATCACCGAAGGGATACCCGTCCTTGATATGGTCAAGGTCAAGAGGTATATGCAGGGCAGCGCTTCGCGCCTCGTAGGGCCGAACTGCCCCGGAGTCATCACCCCTGACGAGTGCAAGATAGGCATCATGCCCGGCCATATACACAAGAAGGGCAACGTAGGCGTGGTATCGAGGAGCGGCACGCTCACCTACGAGGCTGTAGACCAGCTCACGCGCCTCGGGCTCGGGCAATCCACCTGCGTGGGCATAGGCGGAGACCCGGTCAACGGCACCAACTTCATCGACGTCATTGAACTCTTCCAGAAAGACCCGGACACAAATGCAATAGTAATGATAGGCGAGATAGGCGGCACGGCCGAGGAAGAGGCCGCGCTCTTCATCAAGAAGAACGTCACCAAGCCCGTGGTCGGCTACATCGCTGGCACGACCGCGCCCAAGGGCAAGAGGATGGGACATGCCGGAGCCATCATCTCGGGCGGCAAGGGGACTGCCGAGGAGAAGATGGAGGCCATGAAGAGCGCCGGCATCAAGGTTACGCGCTCAACAGCCGAGATAGGCAGCACCATGGTCAAGGCATTGAAAGGCGCGTAGGCGATTGGTCTCAATGCGTTACCTGCCGGTTCGCCTATTTGCGCGTAATGCCTTGAATTGTTTGCTCTTTTATTTGCGAACCTATCGTGTTAGAATTTAAATTTGACCCTTAAGCCGCTCTATGGTAAAAGGGTCTTTCCCTATTAATCCAGACTAAGCCGTTTTAGTAGGTTGCTGAAAAACTCAAAATTTCTTCAGGCTGCTCAAAAAGCTCCATAGACCCACGCTTCTCGCGTGGGTTCCCCGAGGCGTCGAGAAGCGAGGAATGAGGCGTATTTTGTTATACGCCGCAGTGACGAGTGACGAAGACAACGAAGCAGATGGAGCTTTTTCAGCAGCCTGTTAGAAAGACGAATCACGGAGGCGCTCATGGGAGACGCGGCCAAGAAACTGCCGAGGATAGAGATAAACCCGAAGTTATGCAAGGGCTGCAGCATCTGTGTTGACTTCTGCCCCACGAACGTCCTTGAGATGCGCGGCACGTGCGTGGCTGTTAAAGACCTTGCGGCGTGCACGAGGTGCCAGCTTTGCGACCTGCGTTGTCCTGACTTCGCCATTCAGGTCTTTGATTAAGCATGGCACTGACCGGGGCGGTTTTTTTATGCCGCCGGACGGATTAACCACATCACGCTTTTAACAGGGGTGCGAAGATGGCCGAAAAGCAAAAGAAGAGACTAATGCAGGGCAATGAGGCCTGCGTCGAAGGCGCGCTCTATGCCGGGTGCAAGTTCTATGCGGGTTATCCCATTACGCCGTCAACCGAGATTGCCGAGGGCATGAGCGTGCGGCTGCCGAAGATAGGCGGCAAGTTCATACAGATGGAAGACGAGATAGGCGGCATAGCGGCCGCCATCGGAGGGTCTCTGGCCGGGTTGAAATCCCTGACCGCGACCTCCGGCCCAGGCTTCTCGCTCAAGCAGGAGTGCCTCGGGTACGCCTGCCTTGCCGAGATACCGCTTGTCATCGTAAACGTCATGAGGGGCGGGCCTTCGACGGGTTATCCCACCGGGCCGTCTCAGGCCGATATCATGCAGGCCAAGTGGGGCACGCACGGAGACCATCCGGCAATAGCCGTGACCCCGGCCTATGTCCAGGAGATACTTACCGAGACCGTGCGCGCGTTCAACCTCGCCGAGAAGTACAGGACGCCGGTCATCGTCCTCTATGATGAGATAGTCGGCCATATGAGAGAGCCTATCACGATACCGGCCCCTGGCGAACTGGCGGTAGTGGACAGGGAGAAGGTCACGTGCAAGCCTGACGAGTATTTTCCGTATGACGAGCGTTTCGAGATACCGCCCCTTGCGCCGTTCGGCACCGGTTACAGGTTCCATGTCACGGGCCTCAACCACAAGAAGGACGGTTTCCCGACCAACGATTCCAAGCAGATAGGCGAGGGCAATATGCGCATCATGCGCAAGATCGACAACCACCTCGACGAGATATGGAAGAACGAGGAGATAGGCCTTGAAGACGCCGAGATAGCCGTCGTGGCTATCGGCTCCACTGCGCGCTCGGCGCGTTACGCGGTTAACGAGGCGCGCTCCATGGGCATCAAGGCGGGCCTCCTGAGGCCGCTCACTTTATGGCCCTTCCCGGATAAGGCAGTGACCGAACTGTCCAAGAGGGTCAAGGCGATAATCGTCCCTGAGATGAATCTCGGCCAGATGGTGCTTGAGGTCCAGCGTTGCAGCAAGAAGGCCGAGGTCCTCGGCGTACACAGGGTGGACGGCGAGCCGATAAACCCAGGTCAGATAATCGAGGCTATCAAGAGCTTCAAGTAAAGAAACCCGTTCGGCGCTGCCGATAACCTTTCGGAGGTATCGTATGTCCGTCCCAGCAGAGAAGAAAGAGAAGATAAGCGTGCCGTTTGATTACAACAAGTATCTGAGGCCGGGCAAGCTGCCGCATATCTGGTGTCCGGGGTGCGGTCACGGCATCGTGCTCAAGGCCATGTTGAGGGCCATAGACAAGCTGGGCATCGACAAGGACAACGTCTGCGTGGTCTCGGGCATCGGCTGCTCGAGCAGGACCCCGGGCTACGTCGACTTCAACACGTTGCACACGCTTCACGGCAGGGCCCTGTCCTTTGCCACCGGCATCAAGTTGGCAAGGCCGGATATGAAGGTGATAGTCGTAACCGGAGACGGAGATGCGCTCGCCATCGGCGGCAACCACTTCATCCATACCTGCCGCAGGAACATAGACATCACGGCCCTCGTTTTCACCAACGCCATATACGGCATGACCGGCGGCCAGTATTCGCCGACAACCCCGCTCGAATCCATCGCCACGACGAGCAGGTATGGCAATATCGAGCCTCCGTTCGACACCTGCGAGATGGCGAAGGCCGCCGGCGCCACTTTCGTCGCGCGCGGCACGGCGTATCATACCCTTGAGCTTGAAAAGACGATATACGAGGCCCTTATGCACAAGGGGACTTCTGTCGTGGACATCATCGACGCCTGCCCGACCTACTTCGGCAGGATGAACAAGTACAAGAGCGCCACCCATATGATGGAGGCGATGGAAAAGGACGGCACGGTATCGGTTAAGCAGGTAGACAAACTGCCGCCGGAAAAGGTCGCGGGCAAGATGCTGAGGGGCGTGCTGCATAAGATAGACAGGCCGGAGTACTGCGAACAGTATGCCTTGCTCGTTCAGGAGAAGGCGCAGGCGAAGTCGAAGTAAGCGAAAGAACGCAAGAGCAGCCTGCTAACAGGAGGATTACCGATGAGCAAGAGATACGAACTGCGTTTCAGCGGCTCCGGTGGCCAGGGGATGATATTGGCCGGCATAATCATGGCCGAGGCAGCAGCCATATACGGCGACAAGAACGCCGTGCAGAGCCAGTCGTACGGCCCGGAATCAAGGGGCGGCGCGAGCAAGGCCGAGGTCATCATCAGCAGTCAGCCTATAGACTATCCCAAGGCGACCGCCATCGACTGCATGCTTGCAATGACACAGGAGGCCTGCACAAAGTACCATGGCGACGTGAAGGACGGCGGCATACTCCTTATCGACACGGACGAGGTCAAGGACGTGCCAAAGGGCAAGTTCAAGGTCATCGGTTTTCCGATAACTGCGGCCGCAAACTCCGAGCTCGGCAAGACGATAGTCGCAAACATCATCTCGCTCGGCTTGATAACCGAGCTTACCGGCGTGGTGACGCACGAGGCCATCGAAGCGGCGGTACTTTCCCGCGTCCCTCCGGCCTTTCTTGAGCTGAACAAGAAGGCGCTGCAACTCGGTTTCGATAGCGCAAAGGCGCTGAAGTAAGTGGCAGGAGAGACTCCCTCTCCCCTTGTGGGAGGCGCTAAGGACACAACGTTAGCGCACAAGAGCAAGTGTGTTGTCAAGGGGCGCGAAACTCCGCCTCTTTGTAAAAGAGGTGGCAGGGGGAGTTAAGTTGGGCATGCATGAAGCAGCAAGCAAGCATTGTGGCTGCATAGATTAACCCCTCCCGGCCTCCCCTTAAATAAGGGGAGGAGAAAGCTCCCTTTCCCCTTGTGGGAGGCGCTAAAAACATGATGTTGCGCCAAAGACATAACGTTAGTGCACACGAGCGCACGCGAGGGTTGGGGTGAGGGGGTCATATATGAATCTGACGCCCCGTTTGAATAAGCCGTATGGTTTGTTATAACTGAATAGCCGGACTTCGTTGACGCAGGCTCAAGGGCTTTTTTTGCACAAGGCGCATCTGCTGTTTTTACAGTGGAAGGCGCCGCGGGAAAAGGTTATTGACTTCGGTCCCGGAGACCGTTTTTTTTGTGGCCGTGGCGGTTGGCGCGTTGATGTGGCGTGAGGAGTTCGATGTGGCGTCAGGAGTTTCCTCCTTACGCCATGAGAACTTGAACCCGCACCCTGCCGTCCGCGCGATGAGAAGGCCGCCATGACGCAGACAAACACGCCTCCGGCGAATAGCGGATTTATAACTATAGTGCGCGTGGCTGTATTCATCCTCGGCGCGTATATGCAGTTCTATATAACGCATGACCTGCTGGCGGACGGGAGTATCTCGTATTCCGTGGGCGAGATCTCGTCGGAAGAGCGCGTGACGTCCTCCCTGTTCGATGCAATCCTGCTCTATATGGCATTCAGTCCCATCTTTATCGGCCTTATCCTGGCCGGAGTCAGGCCGAAGTTATACGTTGCCAGGCCCTGGATTTTGAAATGCCTGATAGCCATAACCGTGGTTTGTTATGTGATGGAGGCCATTCTATATTAATTTTCAAACCCTTCCTGCGAGAGCAGGTTTGCAACCTGCTGTCCGTATTACGTCCAATTTCACTCCAGCCGGTCTTTCCTGTTATCTTTTATAGACGCCCATTATAACGGCCTCGTCAAGGACGTGTCCGTTCAACGCCTTGTCGAACGAGGCCCGTTTTGCGCCGTTGGCAAGGCCGAGTGACGAGATATCGAGCGCTTTGAGGCTGAAGATGTATCTGTGCTTGCCGTGTCCCCTTGGCGGGCATGGGCCGCCCCAGCCGATGGCGTCGAAGTCCGTGCGTCCCTGCTTTACGCCCTGCGCCATGCCGTCCGCAGCCTTCATCCCCCTTTTCAGTCCGCTCCAGTCAACCGGTATGTCATAGATTATCCAGTGAACGAAGGTGCCGATGGGCGCGTCAGGGTCTTCGACTATCATGGCGAAGCTCTTTGTCCCGTCGGGCGGGTTTGCCCAGTTAAGCTCAGGCGAGATATCCTCGCCGTCACAGGAGAATATCTTCGGTATGGGGCCTTTGTCGTTAAAGTCCGGGCTTTTTATGGAAAAACTCATGGTGTCACCTCCGTGTGCGAGCGGTATGACGACTGCAAGAAGGGCAAGCACGACGCCTGCAATAATAATATTCTTCATCGTCCTCTCCGTTTAAGTTAAGTCGATTTTACACCAGATTTGCGGCTTTGCAAGCCGGGCAGGGCACATTCGCGGAAGTCATTAAAAACCTTGAATTACGCGTGGAAAGACTTATACTTATATATTGAAGAGTGAGATTGTGGATTTAGAGTCCGGTACGGAAGGCGTTAGGCAGTCGCTGGAATCGAGTCGGTTTGGCCGGATGTGTCGCGCGTGCCAAGGAGGTCTTTTCATCTTGAAGATACGGTTCATAATAAACCCGGCCGCCGGGGGCGCGGACAGGGTGCGCCGGATAGAAGAGGCGGTCGGCATGGTCTTTGGCGACGACGACGGCATCTTCGAGGTGCGCTCTACCAGGGCTCGCGGACATGCGGGAGAGCTCGCGGCGGATGCGGTTAAAAAGGGCTACGAGTTCGTATTTGCCTGCGGCGGGGACGGGACGATAAACGAGACGGCCACACCGCTCGTCGGCACCGGGACCGTTTTAGGTATCATACCGGGTGGCTCTGGCAATGGGTTTGCAAAGGCGCTCGGCCTGCCCGAGGATATCGAAGCCGCGATGCGGCTCGTAAAGACCGGCTCGCCGCGGCCTATCGACGTCGGCGTCATCTGCAACAGGTATTTCTTTTCAACGGCCGGGTGCGGCTTCGACGCCCACCTTAGCAAGAGCTATAACTCCGGCGGCATCTCCACTATCATGCGCGGTATGCTGCCGTATTATCCGTTGGCCCTGTGGGAATACATCCGGTACAGGCCCGCGCCGGTCACGGTCAATATCTCCAACTTCAGGTCAACGGTCACGCCCTTTCTGCTGACCGCGGCAAATACCTCCCGTTACGGGGCGGGAGCCATCATAGCCCCGGACGCCATACCGGACGACGGCATGCTCGACCTGTGCATCGTGCCCAAGACCGGCTTCTTTAGCGCCCTATCGCTTGCCTCGAAGTTGTTGTCCGGTCGCGTGACCGAGTTCAAGGGTTTCGAGTCCATCCGCGCCGAGAAGATAGAGATACAGAAGGGCGCGGGCGCGGTCCACGCGGACGGCGAGCCGTTCGACTGGAGCGGGGATATCGAGATAAGCGTGATGAGGCGCATGATTAACGTGCTGGCCGTCTGAGGCCGGGCCTCAAAGGCTTCGGGCGCGGTTTTTTCCATGAGGGTCTTTTGTAAGACAGGCATGGCCTGAGAAGCGGTCTTCATCCATTAGCCGCGCCCTCGGCCAGGCGGATTCAGAGGCACAATTTCAGGATTCCATGAAACGCGACAATATCCATCATATACGCCTTGATTCCGGCGGGCATATCGCCGACCGTCCGTTCAAGGACATGCCGGAGCCGCAAAAGCTTATCATAGCCTATAAGCACCTTGAGAACCTCCGTCAGTTAAACGGCGGGTATATCGCCTCGGACTACGCGGGCGACAAGGGCGGGGACAAGTACAACGTCTTCTGGCTGCGCGATATTATGTACGCGACCTATGCCAACGAGTACGTGGGCTCGTACGACAGGATGATAGAGTCATACAGGCTCATCATCCGCATATTCCAGAAGTACAGGCACAAGATAACGAGCGGGGCGCGTAAGCGCCTCTACCTCGGCAGTTGCACGAACGAGGTCATCCACGCGCGTTTCCATCCCGTGACCCTTGACGAGATAACGAGCGATTGGGGGCATCATCAACTCGATATCTTCGGCCTCTTTCTCTACAAGACCGGAGACCTCATCAAAAAGGGGCATAACGTCATCGGCACTGACCAGGCCGAGACCCTCATACTGCTGCGCGACATGGTGCTCTACCTTACGACCGTAGGCTGGCATTCGCATCCCGACTTCGGCGTATGGGAGGAAGGCCCGGAGACGCACTCTTCTTCAATTGGCGCAGTGCTGGCCGGGCTTACCATGTGGCACGACGACGGGCATTACCACTCCAAGTACCATACGCAGACGCCTATATGCAGCCTGCTGCCCGTGCCGCAGGAATTTATCGAGGCAGGGCGCGACGCGCTGGCCAGGCTCCTGCCGATGGAATCGGCGAGTCGTTGCTACGACTTCGTGCAGTTGAGTCTTATCTGGCCGTATATGATAGTCACGGACGCGCAGGCCGCCGAGATACTCTCCAATATCGAGACGAACCTCGTGAGGAAAAAGGGCGTGGTCAGGTATCCGGGCGACCTCTACTTCAACGCTAACAGCGCCAATCCGGTCGGCAACGAGGCCGAGTGGCCGCTCGGGTTCGCGTGGCTCTCCATCGTCTATTCAAAGCTGGCCTTGAAGGCCGTGCGCCTCGGCGGCCTGCTTGAGACGCCGGAGAGGCTGGTTGAAAAGTCCGAGATGTATCTGCGGATGACCGAGTCCGTCATGAGCGAGGACGGCCGCGTGCCTGAGCTTTACACGGCGGGCAGGCCGAACTGGAACCTGCCGCTTGCATGGGCGCAGAGCTTTTACATAGTCGCCCGCCAGAGCCTTGCAAGGGTGCATGAGAAGATGCCCGGGCTGAGGCGCTGAGTATCCACGCGCAATCCCGCGCCATCCGCTTCGCATAACCGCTGTCTTACGATTTAAACCCGCATATCATGAAACCGGTCGCCTTCAGGGCAACGCTCCTTAACATCATAGGCAACGCGCTACTCTTCGCGTTGAAGATAGCGGCCGGCGTCATGTCAGGCTCCATAGCGCTCATCTCCGACGCGCTCAACTCGCTTCAGGACATAGCCGCTTCCGTCGCCACATTTATCTGTGTGAAGATATCAGACACGCAGGCCGACGAAGGGCATCCGTTCGGGCACAGCCGCGCCGAGCCCATAGCCGGGCTTATCATCGCGGTCCTTGCGGGCATCCTCGGTTTCGAGGTTCTGCGCGCGGCCGTTGAGCGGCTCATGCACGGGGACGGGACGGAGATAACCGTCTTCACGCTCGTCGTGCCTGTCGTCACAATGGCTGCCAAGGGGCTGATGGGTTGGTACTTCAGGCGCGTTGGCCGCTCGATAGGCAGCCCGGCGCTCGCGGCCACCGCCACCGACTCGTTCATGGATGTCTTTGTCTCGCTTGCGGTGCTTATCGGCATATTAGGCGCGAGGCTGGGATACGCGTACCTCGACCCCATTGCCGCGCTTGTCATAAGTTTCTGGATTATGCGCGCCGGGTATATGATAGGCATGGAGAATATCGCCTACCTTATGGGGCAGGCCCCGCCGCCGGAGCTGATGGAGAGGATAAAAAAGGCGGCAATGTCTGTGGAGGGAGTAAAGGCTTTCAATACCGTTCGCGCGCACTATGTCGGCAACTTCATCCACGTCGAGATACATATCGAGGTCGACAAAGACCTGTCGACTTATGATTCGCACGCCATAGGCAAGCTTGTCGAACACGCCGTCGGGGAGGTCAGGGCCATTGAAAAGGCCTTTGTGCACATAGACCCGGTTTGAGCTTCCCCCTTTGGAAAAGGCGCCAAAGGCGCTAAAGACATAACGTCAGCGCACACGACATAACGTTAGCGCACAAGGGGGACTGAGGGGGATTTTTAAATGGGTCTTTTCGGTACCTCCTTACTATAATCAAAATAGAAGACCCGGGCGAAGCAGATGAAACGTTTGCTTCGCCCCTACGGCTTATCCTCCAATCAGGCTCATCGTCCTCGAACACTTCTTGAAGAAGTTTTCGTTTATGAAATGTTTTTCAGGTTTTTCGAACGCGGCGCGGAAGAGTATGTCGCGGATGGCCTCGTCAGGCGAGCCGTCGCGCAGAGGCGCGCGGATGTCGATTTCGGTGTCCGAGAAGAGGCACAGCCGCAGTTTGCCGTCGGATGTAAGGCGCAGTCTGTTGCACGACCCGCAAAAGTGTTCGGAGACCGGGCTTATGAAGCCGACCTCGCCAGGCGCGTCCTTGAACCGGAAACGCTTTGCAGGCCCGCCGCCGTCAGGCCCGGACGCGACAGGCTCGAGCGGCCCCACGCCGCGCTCTATCATCTCCTTCAACTCCTTTGCGCTGATGCATTTCTCGCGCTGCCAGCCCTCGGTCGTATCGAACGGCATGTACTCGATGAAGCGGACGTGATACGGGTGCGACATGGAGAGCCTTGCGAAGTCGAGTATCTCGTCGTCGTTGAAGCCCTTGATGGCCACCGCGTTGATCTTTACGGGCGTAAGTCCGGCCTTCTGAGCCTCTTCTATGCCTTCGACGACCTGCTTGAGATTGTCTCCGCGAGTAATCTTCTTGAACCGCTCGCGGCTCATGGTGTCGAGGCTGACGTTGACGCGCCTGAGTCCCGCTGCCTTCAAGTCCCAGGCGTATTCTTTGAGCAGCACCCCGTTGGTTGTAAGCGAGAGGTCTTCGAGCCCCGGGGTGGCGGCGAGGCTTGCTATGAACTCGACTATGCCCTTGCGCACGAGCGGCTCTCCGCCGGTGATGCGTATGCGCGTGACGCCGTTGGCGCACGCGATGTTGGCGATGCGCAGTATCTCTTCGTAGCGCAGGATGTTCTGGGCCTTTGCAAGGTCTATGCCTTCCGGCGGCATGCAGTAGACGCACCTGAGGTTGCACCTGTCGGTTACGGATATGCGGAGGTAATCTATCTTACGCGAGTATGCGTCAAGTATCTTTGTCATAGATATCTTCCCGGCGCAGGCTGTCCTCAGCGTCAGGTCCCCTTGTTTTTTTGCCGCAATGGCGTTTGTTCCGGCGGCCCGGGCCGGTTTAATGGTCTGACGCCGGTTCTTCCATCGGTTCGTCCGGCTGGGCCGGTTTTTGTTCAATGGCCGGGGCAGTCTCTTCCGAGCCTGTGTCCATAAGAAAGAAGTCGGTCCCGCGCGACTTGCCCCCGCGGCGGGCAGCCTTCGGGCCGGTGCCGGTCTTGAAGACCTCGAAGATGGCCTTCCCGGTCGAGACGGTTGCGGGCATCCCGGTCTTTGCGTCTATCTTGATGAATTCCACGCCGTCCGGCGCGCGGAAGTTCTTCGTCGGCGTCTCTTTTACAGCGCCCTTCATGAAGCTCAGCCAGATTGGCAGCGCGGCCCTTGCTCCGGTCTCGCGGTGGCCGAGTTGCTGGCGCTCGTCGTCGTAGCCTATCCATGCGCCCGCCACGAGGTCCGGCACATAGCCCATGAACCACGCGTCGTTAAGCCCGTTTGTAGTGCCTGTCTTGCCTGCGGCCGGTCTGCCGAGCGCCTTTGCCCCCTGGCCCGTGCCGTTTTCAATCACACCCTGCAGCAGGGTCGTCATAATAAACGCGGTCTGCGGGCTTATTACCGGCGCTGGGGCCGGTTTGTTCTCTTCAAGCTGTTTGCCGTCCTTGTCCGTCAATCTGGTGATGAATATCGGCTGCGGCCTTGCGCCCATGTTGGCGAGCGTGGCATAGGCCGTCGTAAGCTCCATAAGCGTCACGCCGGACGAGCCCAGCGCCAGCGAGAGGTCGCGTGATAGCGCGGAAGAGATGCCCATCTGCCTGGCGTAGTTAATCGCCTTGTCCACGCCGACGTCCTGGAGTATCTTTATGGTGACGACGTTCCTTGATTTCGTAAGGGCCTCGCGCACGGTCGTAGGTCCCGCGAACTGGTCGTCGTAATTCTTTGGCCGCCATTGGTCTTTTTCCGCATCGTCGGTCTCAGCGTTGTTGACGACGGGCTGGTCGAAGACCAGCGGCGAGTCCACGACTATCGTCGCGGGCGTGTAGTTGCCGTCGATGGCCGCCGTGTAGATTATCGGCTTGAAGGCCGAGCCGGGCTGCCTTACCGCCTGTACCGCCCTGTTGAACTGCGTCTTTCCGAAGTCCGAGCCGCCGACCATGGCGCGGACGTAGCCTGTCGCGGGTTCCATGGCGAGGAGCGAGGCCTGCGCGCGCGGCTCCTGTTCAAGGGTGAGGGTGAGCGGGGCCGTCCCCGCCGGGTTTGATGGAAGTTCCTTCAGGCGGACGTCAAGCACGTCGCCCGGATGTATGTTTTTCCTTATGTCCATGAGGCTGCCGCCGTCGACCGACCCGTCCTTGTTAAAAAGCCGCGCCCATTCCATGTCCTGTTTTTTGACAACCCCTTGTCTTGAGCCGACATAAACGGCAAGCGACGAGTCCTTCTTTTCAAACTCCGCGGCAACCGCCTGGTAGGTGCGGTCGAGCGCAAGGCCTGAAGTCTCAAGGAACTTGTCAGTCTCAGCCTTGAACGCGGCAATCTCCTCCGGAGTCTTGAGGGTGGCGGCCGGCCCTCTGAAGCCGTGCCTCTTTTCGTAATCGCGCAACCCCGCGTCCACCGCGCGGTTGGCGGCGCGTTGCGCCTCTACGTCGAGCGTCGTATAGACGTTGAGCCCGCCCTTGTATAGCGCGTCGTCTCCGTATTTTTCTTCGAGATAGCGCCTTATGTGTTCGGTGAAGTATTGCCCGACCCACATGGCATCCATTTGTGCCGTGTTTATATCGAGATGTTCTTTCGCTGCTGCGTCAGCGGCCTCTTTTGTGAGAAAGCCCTCTTCGACCATGCGCGAGAGGATGAATTCCTGACGTTGTTTGGCGGCCTTGTAGTCCGTAATGGGCGAGTACCTGCTCGGGGCCTTGGGCAGCCCGGCGAGTATGGCGGACTCGGCCACAGTCAGTTTGCTTACGTCCTTGTTAAAATAGGTCTGGGCCGCGCTCTGGATGCCGTAGGCGCTGTTGCCCATGTATATCTGGTTGAGGTAGAGGCTGAGTATCTCGTCCTTAGTAAGGTTTTTTTCTATCCGGTAGGCCATGATGGCCTCGCGTATCTTTCTTGAAATCTTGCGCTCCGGGGTCAGGAAGAAGCTCTTTGCGACCTGCTGGGTTATGGTCGAGCCGCCCTGGACGACCTTGCCGGCCATCATGTTCTTGTACATGGCCCGCAGGATGCTCGTATAGCTTATGCCCTCGTGCTCGTAGAACTTCGAGTCCTCCGCCGCGAGAAAGGCCTGCACGAGGTGTTTCGGCATCTTCTCGAAAGGGACGAGCGTTCTGCGCTCGACGTAGAATTCGGCTATCACGCGGCCGTCCGCCGAATAGACCTTCGTTACGAGGTTGGGGTGGTAATCCTGCATGGACTCAAGCGACGGCAGCCCGTATGTGAAGTAATAATAGCCGCCGAGCGTGAAGGCCGCACACCAGAGTGCGATTGCAATGATGAGTTTTTGACGATGTTTGAGTCTCAGTTTAGTGGTCTCCCTGTCGGCCGCGTCTGTCTTATAAAGGATAAAAAGGCGCCTTGAGCGGCCCTCGGTTCGGCTGAGGCCGACAGGCGCCTGAAGCAGAGCCTATACACATAATATACAATATATCGGCATGGTAAAGCAAGTATGAGCGCCGGTGTGATGTCAAAGCAAGGGTGTGAACCGCGAGGCTGGGACGCGGGCCGTTGCATACGAAAGGGGGTTTTCGGGCAATCTCATGTATCTCTGACCGTCACTTTAGTCGAACCTAATGAATCAGGGTTGTTATGCGTCCGCACTCTACGCGTAAGGCATTTTTTATAGCATTTAAGCGCTTTGATACGGTAGTCATTGAATTTTCCGCGTATTTGCGGTAAATTGTCAGTATACGCGCAACAACATCCCGATATTCCGGCATAATTGAGGCTATGGTAAGACTCGAGGAGATAATCGAGAAGGTCTCGGCATACAGCCCCTTGGCTGACGTCGAGATAATAAGGAAGGCCTATGTCTTCTCAGGGGTCGTCCATCAGGGGCAGACCCGCGTCTCCGGGGAGCCGTATCTGATACACCCGCTTGAGGTCGCTAACATACTCACCGGCATAAAGATGGACCCGCAGACGATCGCCACCGGACTCCTGCACGATACCGTCGAGGATACGCATACCACCGTCGAGAAGATAGAAGAGCTCTTCGGGCCGGAGGTGGCCGCCCTTGTGGACGGCCTTACGAAGATAAGCCGCATAACGTTCGAGAAGAAGCGCGACCAGGAGGCCGAGAACTTCCGCAAGATGATTCTTGCCATGAGCAAGGACATCCGCGTCATATTGATAAAGCTCGCCGACAGGCTCCATAACATGCGCACGCTCGGCGCGCTCGCGCCGGAGAAGCAGAAGAAGATTGCGCGCGAGACGCTCGATATCTATGCCCCGCTCGCGAACAGGCTCGGCATAGGCTGGATGAAGACCGAGCTCGAGGAACTTTCCTACAAGTACCTTGAGCCGGAGCGTTACGAGGCCCTGTCCGAGCGGTTGTCGAAGGAGGGGAATGTAACGCACGACTACATCGCTCAGGTCAAGGATATCATAGAGCGCAAACTCGCCGAGCATAACGTGGCCGGCGAGGTCTCGGGCAGGCCCAAGCAGCTCTTCAGCATCTACAAGAAGATGCAGGCCCAGGACGTCGAATTTGAGAATATCAACGACATCATCGCCTTCCGGGTCATAGTCGAGTCCGTAAGGGAATGTTACGAGGTGCTCGGCATCGTCCATTCGACGTGGAAGCCTGTCCCGGGCAGGTTCAAGGATTATATAGCCATACCCAAGGGCAATATGTACCAGTCGCTCCATACGACCGTCGTCGGTCCGTACGGCGTGAGGATGGAGGTGCAGATACGCACCGAGGAGATGCACCGCGTGGCGGAAAACGGCATCGCCGCGCACTGGAAGTACAAGGAAGGCGGCGCGTTCGACGGCAAGGACGACAAGCGTTTCGCGTGGCTGCGCCAACTGCTTGAATGGCAGACCGAGCTCAAGGACTCGGACGAGTTCATGGAGTCTATCAAGGTAGATCTATTTTCCGAGGACGTATATGTCTTTACGCCCAAGGGCGACATCAAGGAGTTTCCAGCCGGGGGCACGGTCGTGGACTTCGCCTACGCCATACACACCGACGTCGGCAACCGGTGCAGCGGGGCTCGGGTTAACGGCAAGATGGTCCCGCTCAAGTACAAGCTCCACAGCGGGGACGTGGTGCAGATAATCACATCCGCGAACCATCATCCGAGCAAGGACTGGCTGAGCTTTGTGACGTCTTCCCGCGCCAGGACGCGCATAAGGAACTGGATAAAGACCGAAGAGCGCGAGGTCTCGCTCTCGCTCGGCAAAGAGCTGTGCGAGAGGGATTTTACCAAGCACGGCCTTGAATTCGGCAGGATGCTCAAGTCGGGCGAGTTGGAGAAGATTGCAAAGGAGGCATTCGGAGTAAGCGGCGCAGAGAGCCTGCTTGCGGCAATCGGCTATGGTAAGATATCCGTGCAGCAGCTGCTCGGTAAGATTTTGCCCCCGGAGCAGCTCTCGCCCAAGAAGGTCTCGGCCTTCAAGCGGATGTTCGACAAGCTCAAGCCCGGCGGGAAGCCGGAGGCCAGGAACCCCGTCGTCGTCAAGGGCGTCGAGGACATGATGGTTAAGTTCGCCCGGTGCTGCAACCCGCTGCCCGGCGACGATATCGTCGGTTTTATAACGCACGGGCAGGGCGTGGCCGTTCATCTGGCGGGTTGTTCGAGCCTTCTGCAGGCGGATAGAGACAGGCTGATAGACGTGGCATGGGACAAGAAGGAGAAGTCCACGAGACCGGCGCGCATCGAGGTCGTCTGCAAAAACGAGAAGGGGCTTCTCGCGGACATGTCCAATGCGATAAAGGCCGCGGACGCCAATATCACCGATCTCTTGATACGCTCAACCCCGGATAACAAGGCCGTTTGCAACTTCGAGGTTGAGGTGACCGACCATGCCCATCTCAAGAATATCATGAAGTCGCTCTCCAAGGTGAAGAACGTCCTGAAGGTCGAGAGGCTGAAAAGCGAAGGGCAGATTGGTAAAGAGGCAGGGGCGTAGGATGGGCGTTTTGTGCGCCGGTTTTATTCTCTCTTAGGGTCAATAACCCGCAGCTTGCCGCGAGTCTTAATCTCTTCCCTTGATGAGGGATTAAGGATACCCCCTCTTTTTAAAGAGGCGGGGTACCCACGCCAAGCGGCGTGGGTCGCGGGGAGTTATGGTTGAGAGGCACGGACTTAACCCCTCCCGGCCTC
>JACRNO010000070.1 GCA_016234855.1 Deltaproteobacteria bacterium
CGCAGGGTCTGCGAGACGACAAAGAGCAGTGAAGGGCATTCGTAAAAGACCTATCTGAAAATCCCCCGGCCCACGCCGCATGGCGTGGGTGCCCCGCCCCCGTGTGCGCTTGTGCGCTAACGTAATGCTTTTAGCGCCTAACGTTATGTCTTCGGCGCAACGTTATGTATTTGGCGCCTTTGTCAAGGGGGAGGCAGCTCATTCCCGGCCGGGCAGACTGGGCTGTCAGCGCTATCCGCGCCCGGACCTGCCGGAGAGCACCTGCAAGATACGTTCGTTCAACTGGTTTATATTGAACGGTTTTTTAAGGGAGTGGTTGCCGGTCGCCTTGAGGAAGTCCTGAGTCTCCTTGTTGATGGCGTCGCCGGTGATAAAGATAATCTTACCGGCCGCGGCAGGGTCTATCGCGCGGACCTCCCGGTAAAAACCCTTGCCGTCGAGCCCCGGCATCTTTATATCGCTTACGATGACGTCATAGGAGCCCGCCTTGAACCTGTCAACGGCCTCCAGGCCGTTGCTTACGCTCTCCACCTCGAAGCCGCTGCCCTTGAGCGTGGCCTCAAGAAGGTCGAGGACGATGGACTCATCGTCCAGGACCAGCGCCTTCCGGCCGGCGCCCATTCCGGCGTACCTGTCCGTCTCGGCCTGCGCCGCGCCGACGGCTTCGTCCGCCTCGTCCTCCTGCCTCTCGATTATCGGCAGCTCTATGATAAACGTAGCGCCCGAACCAGGGCTTGAGACAACGGAAATCGTGCCGCCGTGTTCATTTATTATGCCGTACGAGATGGAAAGCCCGAGCCCGGTCCCTGCGCCGATGGCCTTGGTCGTAAAGAACGGGTCGAATATGCGCATGGCGACGTCCCCGCTCATGCCCTTGCCGTTGTCCTCTAACTTGATGACTATCCTGCCCTCTTTTCTCATCGTGGTTATCTTTATCCTGCCGCCCCTGCCGGTCTCCATTATGGCGTCGCGGCCGTTGTTGATGAGGTTCAGGAAGACCTGGTGTATCTGGTTTTCATCGAGCATGGTGCCCGGGATGTCGTCGTCGAGATCCATCTCAAGCTCGACGTTGTCGACCTTGAGCTGATAGGCGCGCAGGTCGACGCTGCCTATGATGATATTATTGATGTTCTCGTATCTCTTCTCCGGCCTCTTCCACCTGGCGAAGGTAAGGAGGTTGTCGATTATCTTCTTGCACCTGTGCGACGCCTCGTTTATCTTGCGCAATTTGCCGGTGACGTCGGTCGAGAGCCCGTCTTCCATAAGGAGCTCGGAAAAACACATAATGCCGGTAAGCGGGTTGTTCAACTCGTGCGCGACGCCCGAGACGAGCTCTCCGAGAGACGAGAGCTTGTCGGACTGGATGAGCTTCTGGCTCATGAGCCTCTGCTCGGTGATGTCCTGGATATAGACGACGGCCATGCCGCGCTCTTCATGTTCGTCCATGAGCGGGAAGGAATGCCACGTAAGCGTCTTTCCGTCCGGCGTCGGCACCTCCTGCGTCACGGACATGGATGCGTCTATGGACTTCTTCACCGGGCATGACGTCACCGGGGTCTGCATCCCGAAGAAGCTGTAGATATCCTTACCCATGCAAAAGGCCTCGGTCGTCCTGAACCTTTTCAGGAAGTGCCTGTTGGCCTCCACAATCCTGCGGTCATAATCCACGAGCAGTATGAAGTCCTGTATCGAGTCGTAGATGAGGCGGAGCTTGTCCTTGGCCTTCTTGAGGGCCTCTTCCTCGGCGGTGATGATGGTGTTGGCGTTCTTAAGCTCCACGTTCTTAAGGTCAAGGTCTTCGTTCAACAGGCGCAGTTCCTCGTTGACCGAATGGAGTTCTTCCGTCTGGCTCTGCGTCTCCTCGTACGCGACCTCTATGTCCTCGTTCTTCGTGCGCAAGGCCTCGTTCAACTCGGCGAATTCCCTGTTTCTCACCTCTATCTCGTTCAGGTAACTGGCCTTCTCTTCCTCGCGCCTGCCCACCTCGTCCATCATGCCGTTAAAGCTGCGGCCGAGC
Organism: Deltaproteobacteria bacterium; assembly: GCA_016234855.1. Taxonomy (GTDB): domain Bacteria; phylum Desulfobacterota; class GWC2-55-46; order GWC2-55-46; family GWC2-55-46; genus JACRNO01. Next base: position 2,018 of record JACRNO010000070.1, read on the forward strand.
ATCTTGAGCTCGTCTTTTGTCAGCTCGCCGCCGTCGACGTCGATGCGGGCATACAGGTCGCCGCGGGCAAAGGCGTTGAGCTTGTCCATGAGCGTATGCAGGGGCCTGGTTATCTTATAGGTCGACACGAACGCCGCTCCAAGGGAGATACCCAGGCCGAGGAGCGTGATGAGGATGATTATCATCTGCGTCTCTCTCTGTATCGACCACAACCGCTCTTTGGAGATGGCGACGCCGAGCATGCCTATGACGGCGCCTTTATTGTCGCGGATAGGCTCGTAAACAGAGAGATACGCCGTCTCGTTGAGCGCCCACTCCCCGTAGGCCGGCACGCCTCCCTGCGCCTGCTTCAACAAGCCCTCGTCGATACGGGTGCCAATGACATCCCTGCCATGATTGTCCGTAAGGTTAGTGGCTATGCGGACGCTGCCGAGCGTTATGGACGTATAGAGTCCGGGCATCTTATAGGCGACCGTATCCGGCACGAAGGAATCGTTGTTAAAGACGTCTCCGGTGACGATGGCGCCGACCGGACGCTGTTTCTCGTCGAATATCGGCGTAACGACCATGAGGGCCATCACGTCCACGTCTCCTATCCCGGCCGAATTCTGCGTACCGGCCGTGCCGACCTTATACAGGGAGACCTTCTCGTTAAGTTCGTTCCCCTCGAACCTGAGGAGGTCCTTGCCGATAATCTCGCTGGAGATGACGGGCGTCCCGGTGGATAAGGCCTGAGCGATCAACCCGTTAAGCGCCACGACGTCGCCGGTGTGGTCCGTATTCAACCTGGAGATGACCCTGCCGCCGGCGTCCACGACCATCCAGACGTCGACATACGGCCTCATCTGGTGCCACTGCAGGAGCACCTCCTTGAAATAGCGCTTGTCCCTGCGAATAGCCGCCTGCTTTATCTCCTTCATGGCGGCGGCCTGCAGCATGCCGTAGCGCATCTGGTCGCCGTGGACGTAATACTCCGTCCACGCGGCCTTCAGCCCTATGCTTATCTGCTCGCGCGCCTCTTTTGTCAGACGGGAATCGATGACCCGAAAGGACAGATACGCGAGGATGGACATTGGAATGAGGATGACCAGCAGGAAGACGGCGGTCAGCTTCGTCCCCATGGCTCTGTTGTCGAAAAAATCTAAGATGAGTCTGCTCATAATCTCAGGATGTCATGCGTTCTTACGGAAGACGTTAAGGTCTCGCCCTATTGGATGGTAGCGATGAGCCCATCCGGGCGGCACCTGCTCCGCTTTGCCCATGACCAGCAAACCGCCCGGCCTGAGCGCGTAATCCAGCTTATTGAATACCTCTTTCTGAAGCTCTTGATTGAAATAGATGAAGACGTTCCTGCAAAAAAGGAGATGTACCTTGGATATCGGATGTCCCTTTACGATATCGAGCGTGCCGAAGCGCACGAGGCTTCGTATGGCCTGGCTGACCTTCCAGAAGACGTTGCTTGACATGATAAAATGCCTGTCCCTGCGCTCAGAGGTGACGTTGGCGAGAGATTCCTCCCTGTATTCCGCCATCCTTGCCCGGTCTATGGCCTCGGGGTCTATGTCGGTTGCGAATACGACCGAGTTACCCGCCACCTCGCCGGAGACGGCCTCGGCAAGCAGGATGGCGATGGAGTAGGCCTCTTCTCCCGATGCGCACCCGCAACACCATGCGCGCACGCCATTGGACAGGCCCGGCACGTATGCAAGGGCATCGCGCACCGCTTCGAAGACCTCCGGCTCCCTGAAAAACTCGCTCACCTTGATGGTAAGCATCGAGCGGAGCCTGTCATATTCGGCAGGGTCCTTATCAAGGACGGCGGCATATTCGGCTACGGAGGCGCACCGGCACATGGCAAGTCTTTTTGCCACGCGGCGGGCTATAGACGCCTTTTTGTAACTGCGGAAGTCCGCCCCGCTCTCCATGTAGACCTTCTCCAGCAACATATTGAGGTCTTCCACACAGACTGCGAGAGCCGGTCTCTTTACGCCGCGGCCTTTACGGGCCGTGCGGCTGAACCCACTCATACTTTTACTTCCCCGGCCGGGTTAATGCAAGATTTAATTCATCTCCGCGTTTAAGGCCGCCTCACATAAACTTAACCCCCGGCGCCCTTGCCTGCCCCGCCCCTGTGGTGGCGCAGATATTCGATAATGCCGGGCGTGATAGAGATAATAATGATGATGAATATGACCATCGTAAAATTCTTCTTCACGGCGGAAAGGGCGCCGAAGAAATACCCGGCGCACACCAATATGCCTATCCAGGCCGCGCCCCCGGCGACGTTAAAGAAGATGAACCTCCTGTACTTCATGGCCCCGACGCCGGCCACAAAAGGCGCAAAGGTTCGGATAATAGGGACAAACCGCGCGAAGATAATCGTCTTGCCGCCGTACTTCTCATAGAAGGCCCGCGTCCGGTCCATATACTCGCGCTTGAAGACGCGGGAGTCCTCCATGGCGAAGACCCTCGGGCCCATGAAACGTCCTATCCCGTAATTCACCGTATCTCCCAATACGGCGGCGACGGTAAGAAACACGAGGAGGTAGTCGAGCCTGAGCGAGTCGATGGCCGCAAGGCTGCCGACGGCGAACAGGAGCGAGTCGCCGGGCAGGAATGGCGCGACAACGAGCCCTGTCTCGCAAAAGATTATAAGGAAGAGTATCGCGTACGTCCAGAGCCCGTAATGGTCGGTTATGGCGCTCAGGTGCACGTCAAGGTGCAGGACGATATCGATAAAAAGCTTCAGATATTCCACTTTGCCTCAGATGATAAGGACGTTATTAGTCCTATTATTTATAATAGGTTATTCCAGCCGTAGAGTCAACATTTCATAGTCCGCGCGTCTGACGGCCTGACACCGGCACGACAACCGTATAGGTATCCGAAAGCGGGAAGGAGGCAATTATGAAGTTAAAACCTTATGTTCGATTGTCATTCCTTGGGCGGGTTCAGGCTTACAACCTTGGGCGGGTTCAGGTTTGCAACCTGAACCTTTTATTATGTAATTGCAAGGAGCGCGTCGTTTTTTCGCTTACGAACTCATGGGTTCAAGTCGCGAACTTGAACCTGCGGCAGTTACACTTCACCTGCTTCGCGTCACGCCGACCCTGCGGCAATAAGGCTCAATCTTACATACGCCGCACATGGGGGATACAGGCTTGCAGATATTCTGGCCGTAGGCCACGAGCAGGTCGTTTATCTCTATCCAGTAGCGTTTGGGCAGTATCTTCCTCAGGACGGCCTCGGTCTCATCGGGCAAGGACGTCTTTACCAGCCCCCACCTGTTCGTTATCCTGTGGACGTGCGTATCCACGCAGATCCCGGGCTTGGGCGGCCTCGGTCTCATCGGGCAAGGACGTCTTTACCAGCCCCCACCTGTTCGTTATCCTGTGGACGTGCGTATCCACGCAGATCCCGGGCTTACCAAACCCCATCGTCACGACGAGGTTTGCGGTCTTTCTGCCGACCCCTTTGAACTTTAACAACCCTTCAATGGTATCCGGGACCTTGCCGCCGTAGACTCCGGCAATATCTTCGGCAAGCCCTTGTATCGTCACGGCCTTGCGCCTGTAAAAACCCGCCGGATATATGGCCCGCTCGATTTCCCTTATCGAAAGCCCGGCCATGCCTTGCGGAGTTTCGGCGAGCCGGAAGAGGCGTTCAGAGGCCTGCCGCGTCGTATCGTCTTTCGTCCGAAGGCTTATGATGCACGATATCAGTACCTTGAACGGGTCTTTGCGCCGCGCTGCCGCCACCTCGGTAACGTAAGGAGTCTTGAAACGGCGGCACTCGGTCCTGAGAACGGATATAATCTTCGGGATGTCAAAAGACGGCATGAGGTTATATTATCATAGGTAGGTGGTGCGCTTGCGGAGAAAAAAACCCGGGCGCGCTTTACGCGCGCCCGGACTTCTGTAAAAAGACGTCCTTACATGCCCAACTCTTTCTCCAGGTCGTCTGTCCCTTTCTTGAATTGTTTCTTCTCCTTATCGCCCTTTAAAACATCCTTCTCAGGATTTTTCTTGTCATAGCCTTTTTTCGTCTCCCCGCTCAATTCACTTGCGCGCTTTTTATTGCCTGAGATACCGAAATAAAATACCGCTTCCCTTGCCTCGCCCCTAAATGCCGACTGCTCGCCGCGCCTGTCGGCCGTAGCCTTTATATCCCGCACAACGCCGTCGTCGCCGGCAAACTCATACAACTCCAGCGCCTCCGAGAGGCTCACGTGAGATGGGGATTTCTTGTCGATTTCCAGTACGTCCGCGCCCCTCTTTTTCGCCCTCGCCAGCACCTTATCCGTCGTCTGTCTGTCCACTAACAAGGCCCATTCCTTCGCCTCTCCAAGGAGCTTGAGCGACCGTTTCGCCGGTGACATGCCCGCCAATTCGTCCGTAACAGAGAGCGATATCGTCTTATCGCCGAAGGATTTATCTTCCTTTGCGAGCAGGTCATCCGTATTTTGCGTTGCTATGCGGCGCAGCTCGCGGCCTGAGCCCGGGTCAGGGATATAGCCATCGCTACTGTTGTTCCCTTCGCCGGGGGTAAAGTGTTCAAACGCGAACCTGACAATCTCCAGGTCCTTAGGCTTCGCCTTGACCCCGCGCATGAGCGCGGCGTCAGCCTCGGCGCGCTCGCCCGCGCCCCAGAGTATCTCGAATGCGCCGGAAGACCGGTTAAACTCGGCGCGGTTGGCGTTGACGCACTCGTTGTCCGGCCCCTTCATCTCGTCATATTCCGAATAATCGCCGCGTTCCTCCATGCGCGCCTTATCCAGCTTGGCGCAATGCGCGTCCACGACATAGTTCAGGTAGTTCCCGTTGCTATGTATGAACCCTTTTTTCTCCTGGGCGCGGGCGAGGTTTTCGAGTATGCGCTTTTTACCGGCCTCCACTTCCCCGGGGCCGTTCTTGTCGACGCAGAACCAAATCTTGCCGTATAACAGCAGGGCCTGAACCGGCTTGGCGGATTCAGCCTCTTTCGCCCTTTTCAGGGCGGCCTTTGCATTGGGCGGGTCTTTTAAGCATTCTTCCCCGTCTGCAAAGGCCGTAACGGATGAGAATAGAAAAACGCACGCGAACGCGGAAAAAAGGACTGCTTGTATGGTTGATTTCATGATTCACGGCCCCCTATTGACGCGACGGGAATTTCTATCTGCGCCTGCCCTTGCCCCTGCCCTTCATCATTTCATCCATATTCATCCCACCCATACCGCCCATGTCGAGCTTGTTGTATCCGGCCGGAAGCTCGAATAGCGACGGGTCCTGCCTGCCTATCTTCAAGTCCTTCAGCTCCATCTTTATCCTGGTCTTGGACTTGCCGTCCTTGGCGATCATGTCGGCCTTCACCACTATTCCTTCCTTCGTGACCCAGCTGAATCCGCCGAGCTTTGTCCCGTCCTTACGCGTGGCGATCATCTTGTACTTGGTGGCCTTGACGCCGTTGACGGTCTCCTCGCCGACAACCGACTGTTCAACGTCCATATCAGTCAGGGCTTCTTCCTTACCGGTATTCCCGGTGAACGGGGTCTCCATGTACATGTTCTGGTCGGGCATCAGGGTCCAAACGACCTTCTTGTCTTTGCGTATTATGCTTATCGACTTGGCGCCGCCCATCTCCATCTCGTTACGCGTCTTGCCGCGCCCCGAGTAGACCATGCCTTGTATGGCGGCCTGCTCGGTCTCCATCACGTTGAGGGCCGAATACTCGACGTCCGGCTCCTTCATCTTCCCAGCATAGGCCGTATCCGCAGTAACGGCAAAACAACCGATAAAGACCACTGCAAAAAGAAACACTAACGCCGCAAGACCCTTTTTCATAATCGTCTCCTTTAAGGATTGCCTTTTATAAATCTTCACCATGAGGAAGCTAAAGACACTCTACCGACTCAACCCAATTATAGTCTCATAACGGACGAATGCAACAGGATTAAGACCTGAGGAAACTCTGAAAAATCCTTTTTTGTCAATGAGAGGAGCACGATTGCTGCACGGCGGAAAGACGTAGGGGCGAAGCAGATTTCATCTGCTTCGCCCCCATGCCCGGGCATGCCCTGTACGATGGTAAAAAGATATACCCCGCTACACCCCCACCTTCTTCGCCTCAAGCTCGTCCCATCTTGCATAGGCGTCCGTAAGCTCGGTCTCCACCTCTTCGAGCCGCGCCTTTGCCGCTGCAAGTTTTTCCACCTGTTTGAAGAACTCCGGCTCGGCGAGGCGCTCGAAGAGCCTGTGCTGCTCAGCCTCAAGCTCCTCGATCTTCGCTGGCATGGCCTCAAGCTCGCGCTCTTCTTTATAGCTCATCTGCCTTGCGCCTGCTAACTTCTCCTTCTTCGGCCTCTCCTGTGCCGCCTTCTTCCCGTCCTTCGGCTCAAACGGCTTTTGCCGCTGTCTTAGCCAATCGTCGTATCCGCCGATGTACTCGTTAAGGCCGTTGTCTTCGAATACCAGCGTGCTCGTTGCCACGTTATTCAGAAAGGCCCTGTCATGGCTTACAAGAAGCACGGTGCCGGGATAATTGAGAACGAGGTCTTCAAGCAGGTCGAGCGTCTCGACGTCGAGGTCGTTGGTCGGCTCGTCCATGACAAGGACGTTCGACGGTTTCGTAAAGAGCTTGGCAAGGAGCAGCCTGTTGCGCTCTCCGCCGGATAAGACCTTTACCGGGGTCCGGCTGCGGGACGGTGAGAAGAGGAAATCCTGCAAATAGCCGATGATATGGCGGGGCCTGCCGTCTATCACAACCTGGTCGTTGCCGTCGCCGATGTTGTCGGCGACGCTCTTCTCTTCATCGAGCACGGCCCTGTGCTGGTCAAAGTAAGATACCTCGAGCCGCGCACCGAGCCGCACGCTGCCGGCTACCGGCTCTAATCTTCCGAGGAGTAGTTTCAAGAGCGTGGTCTTGCCTGAGCCGTTGGGCCCGATGATGCCGACCTTGTCGCCCCGCATGATCCGCGTTGAGAAACCCTTTATCACGCTCCTGCCGTTGTCATAGGAATAGCTTACGTCCCTGGCCTCGATGACGAGCTTGCCGGATGCGTCCGCCTCCTGAAGCCGCATCTTCGCGCCGCCTTCAAGCTCGCGCCGCTCGCTGCGCTGACGCCGCATCTCCATCAACTCCCTGACCCGGCCTTCGTTACGCGTCCTGCGCGCCTTTACGCCCTGGCGTATCCACACCTCTTCCTCGGACAGACGCTTGTCAAAGAGCGCGTTCTGCTGCGCCTCGGCGTTGAGAAGGGCCTCCTTGCGTTCGAGATAATTCTTGTAATCGCACTGCCAACTCGTGAGCTTGCCCCGGTCGAGCTCTATGATGCGCGTTGCAAGCCTTTGCAAGAGCATGCGGTCGTGGGTGACGAAGAGGAGCGTGCCCCTGTACCCAAGCAAAAACTCTTCGAGCCAGCTTATGGACTCTATGTCGAGATGGTTCGTCGGCTCGTCCAAAAGAAGTATGTCCGGCTCGGACACGAGCGCCCTGCCGAGGAGCACGCGCCTCTTGTAACCGCCGGAGAGCGCGGAGAAGGCCTCATCAGACGGCAGCCTAAGTTTCGATATGACCGTCTCCACCATCTGGCTCGCTTGCCAGCCGTCCTTTGCGTCAAGCTCGTGATGGAGCCGCTCGAACTCGGCCATGGCCTTTTCATCGCCCTCGCCGAGCGTCTGGCTGACGTGATGGTACGCGGCCAGGAGTTTATATATCTCGCCAAGCCCGCCTGCTATCACCTCGAAGACCGTGCCTTCAAGGTCCTGCGGCACCTCCTGCGTCAGCCTCGTTATCTTGACCCCCGGCTGCAGGCCGATATCCCCGCCGTCAGGCTTGAGCTCGCCGCTGACCACCTTCATGAGCGTGGACTTTCCCGCGCCGTTACGCCCGACAAGACAGACCCGCTCGCCCTTCTCAAGCTGAAGGTCAACCCCGTCTATGAGCAACGGCGTGCCGAACCCCACGACTATGCGCCTCAGATTTATTAACGCCATTGTGCCCCTTGCGTGAAAAGATAATTTGGTATCATACCATAAGGGAGAGGGGGATTGGGAATGTTGAATAGGAGACAACAGGAAGACGGGGTGCGGGGGAGCTTTACGTCCCCCTACGGGCGGGTTCAAGTTTGCAACTTGAACCCGATATTTCGTGCAGCAGATAGAAAATGGCAGGCAGGCACGAGCATTTTTTTGGAGTTACGAATCAAAAAGGTTCAGGTTGCAAACCTGAACCCGCAAGAGTGGGAACGATGAAAGCCGAGAAACAACGGGCTTCGTGCCTCAGCCCATCCTACCGCGCCTGGTAACGAAAAGGTTACTTACCATCATTCGGACGTAGTTGCGGTGAATTCGCGACTCTCTCCGCTAGGCGCTCAAGGGCATCTCTTGTCGCACGGGTAATTGACTCAGATAGAACGTTAGCACCTCCGCCGCAAGCACCGCCAGAATCACCATCAAAGGTTTTCGATCCAGAAACAGAAGTCGCAAGAAGAGTTCCATTGATACCACGAATATAGACACCGAAAGATATGTCTGTGCTGCCGGAACATGTACCAGACCAAAAGCCCCATGAACAAAAAAGCCTTGGCGAAAAATCATCCATCCTTACGAGCACAACTCCACGAAGTCCGAGTCTTGTCATCGCTTCGCCTGACGGCACGGTTGATTGCTCGACTGTTGACTCAAAAACTGAATCTAGCGTGTGCTTCACAGAAACTGCAATGGAATCACTCAGCGAGATTGGATAACTATGCGCGCTACATGCATAGCTAACTGGCTTAACCTCACGATTAACATTCCTGATACTGTCATCGAGTACGACCGCAAACTGCCCCGGCACTTTATTTTCGTATGAAGAATAGATGTTGATGGCCTTTGTTGAGACAGGTTGCACGTTGTATGCACACCCAGAGACTAAACAGACCAAACCAATAATCAATATAATAAATTTCATTGTTTGCTTCCCCCTTGTAGAAACCTCACGCGGGTTCGGTTTTGGGAAAAATAGGGGGGGGGGGGAATAGAGAGGAAAATAGGGATGTGTTGTACATGCTCAGTAATTAGGTAACTCTTTTGGTAGAATGAAGCAAGCCAAAGGAGGTATTCATGCAGTATTCGTATCAGGTTATTGTAAAGCGTTGGCTTCCGATACTCAGAGAATACGAGCGCACAAAGAGCAAGG
>JACRNO010000075.1 GCA_016234855.1 Deltaproteobacteria bacterium
GCTGCACAAACATACTTTTTATTTGCACTTGAAAGAAACGGAATTCCGTTTCAATCATAGATGCGGTAACATGTATTTGGAACTGTTAAAACAGTTCCGAAAGACGCCCCTATAACCAACCTTTGCTTCCTAAGACCCTTAGAAAAAAGGGGGGGGATTCTTAACTTCCCCCTTGTAAAAGGGTGGACTGAGGGGGATTCTTAACTTCCCCCTTTGTAAAAGGCGCTAAAGACACAACGTTGCGCCGAAGACATAACGTTAGGCGCTAAAAGCATTACGTTAGCGCACAAGCGCACACGAGCGCACAAGGGGGACTGAGGGGGATTTGATTCGGGTGGGAGAAGCAAGCGACTTTATTGGTCATACCATGCCCGCTGCACCGTATGTGCCTTAGATATCCCGCATATCCTTCTCCTTCAACCTCTGCTCCTGCTCATCCTGCATCTCCTTTATACGCTCTGTTGGCGTGATGATTTTGAACTTGATGGAGGAGCTTGTCGCGTCTACTACCTCGAACTGGATGCCGCTTATCCCTATGAGGTTCGACTCCCTGATATCAAACGTCAATTCCATGTCCTGTTGCAGCCACTCGCGATATATAAACCGCAATACGCTGCCGGTCTTCCCAGCGTAAACAATCGACCTGCCTATGAGAAGCTCGGCTGAGTAAATCTTCCTGGTCTTGAATAATCCCTTTGGCGGTTTTTTATCCCACGGTTGTATGAAGACCGCGCCGACGGCGCCGCTATGTCCGGCATGCTTATCCATTGTTGTCCGATAGTTCAACTCACGAGGAAGGTCTTTGGCGTAATCTTTGCCCGGCCACTCTTTCCTGAACCTTCTTGCGTCTTCGTCCTCGCAGAAGGCAGTGCCGTATGCCGCGCCCTCCTTGTCCACGAGAAGACAGAACTCCCACGCAAGGGCGGGCGAATAGACTATCATCGGCCTCTCCTTGACGTTCATGCAGATATAACCGTTGCCGTCAGGCTCGCGCAGACTGCCGACAGCCACCCATTCCGAGCCTGCCTTTATCAGCGGCACAGGCAGACCGCCTGGCGAATGATTCGTATCCGGCGGAGGCTGAAAATCCTCAGTGGCGATAAAGCCCGGACGCGCTTTGGCATTCAGCATATAATGAAAGACCGGCTCCCCGGTCATGCGCTCTTGAACGCCTTCATATTGAAACGAGTCAAGCAACTCAATCTTCTCCGGCTCAACCGGCCAGATAGTAACCAATGGCGCGCAACCCGCAAGCAGAATTACGGCAGACAGCGCTGCCAAAAATCTTCTCAAGGCGTCCTCCTTTGGGACTTTATTGTATATGCCACGAGACTACCACAGAGCGGCTTGCGCTCGCAAATCCTTTATCCGCGCTCGCGTATATGAGATTTTATCGTTCGCGCGCTCCAGCGTGGGAACGCAGCCGTGGACGCTCCAGCGTCCAGTAATTTAGGTTGTCTCGTGGCAGCCCAAACGTAAATCCTCTCCAGCCCTTTTTTCAAAGGGGGAGAAACACCCCACCCCTTACTCGGTCTCGATGGAGACCACCTCGACGCCCGTGCCTTTGGCGCGCTCTATAACGACCTCGGTGGCCTGCATGGCCGGGTCTTTGAGGAACTGCGAGAGATAGAAACGGACGGATTCGGGCTCGATGCCGCTTGCCTCGCCGAGCTTCAGCGTTACGCTCTTTAGCCTCTTCCCGCCCAGGGCCGCGAACTCCCGTTTAACCACCTCGATTATCGTCTTTGTCAGATGCCCTTCATGCATGGGTCCTCCTTTTCTTAATCCTGTGGCCGAAGCGTTCAAGCTCTCCGATGATTGCGGCGACGAGCCTGGGCATGGCCGCTGAAACGAGGCTTGAAAGAACGCTGCCCGGGGCCGTGTCGAGCGGGACCATGCCGATGATGACGGTGGGCGGCAAGCGGCCTTCGAATTCAGCGAGCGCGAGCAGCTCTCTGGCGCCAATCTGATGCGCGGTGGCCGCCAACGCGCTCGCCTTAGCCTCTTTTGCCTTGCCCCATTCCACGCGCTCGAGGGTGCCCGGGGGCCTGTCGCTGACAAGCGCATCTATGATGATAAGATGCCCGCTCGCTTCTATGGCCGGCAAGAGGCTCAGTCCGGCAACTCCGCCGTCAAGGCATTCGACGCCTTTGGGCAGGTCGTATCCTTCGCGGACGGACTCGATTGCGCGCACGCCGAGCCCTTCGTCGCTGAGCAGGATATTGCCTATGCCGAGCAGGAGGGTCTTTTTTATCGTGCGAGCGGGCATTTGCAAGCCTGTTTTTGATTTTTATTATGCCGGGGTTTGCTCGCAAGCCTCAGGGTAGAACCGGCGGTTTGCGCGCAGTATGCGCCTTATGGTCTCGGTATCCGCCTTGAACGGTAGTTCGGGGCTCTGCGGCGGCGTAAGCCTGTGGCTTGCGTGGAAGGGCGTGCCCTTGAGTTTCATGTTGTAGGAGGCGACCATCAGCGGCTCGAGGTTGACGACGTCCTGCACGTTATAGGCGAGCAGGGTCTCAAGGGCCTTTTCATTCCCGTTCTTCTTGAAGTCGTACCACAGGAGGACCGCGAAGTAGCCGTCAACGCCGTTGAGTTCCTTGCGGTCGATGCCGAACTGCTTTTCGCACCCCTTGAGCCCGCCCGTGAAGCCGAGGTCTTTAAGGATATAGCGCAGGTCGATATGCGCCTGCGGCATGCGTATGCCGAGGTTTTTTTCGATGAACGGCACGTCGAAGCACCTGCCGTTGTAGGTGACGACGAGGTTATATCTCTTGATATCCTCCTTGAATCTGTGGAGGTTCCGTCCTTTTACGTAGGTATGGATAACCGCGCCGTCGTAGACGGTAATGGCGGTTATGTAGCCCTTGACCCCGGCCGCGCCGTTCGTCTCGATGTCGAGATAGGCCGTTGAAGAGCGGAATTCCGCGAACAGGCGCCAGCACTCGCCCGGCGGCAGCGACCTGCCGAAGAAGCCCGGGTTGCGCTCGGCAAGCTGGACGACCGACCTTTCAACGTGGGCAAGGCACGCCGGGTTGGCCGTCTTGCCATGAGCCTGCGCGTTTCTGGCAAGGTAGGCGTCCCAGGACAGTATCCCGCGCTCCCATAGGCGTCTTTCGTTGCGTATGCCGATGCCCGGCACATGACAGAAGGTATTTTTTAACATAAGTAAAACGGCCTTTCATCCGATATAAAATCATAACATAATATATGGCTGAAAGCCCAAGAGATTATGGGGCGGGGCAATCTTAGCGCGCCGGCGCCGGCCGGTATTCGTAGGGCAGGGCTGTGGATAACGCGGACGCCGGCGTTGTAATTGTTGACATAACGTCCCTATTTTGTTAGTTTAATTGAACTAACCCAGCCGTTGATGCGGAGTGTTATGAAGAAGGCAAGGATACTTGTAGTCGATGACGACGCGTTCTTCAGGGTATTGTGCACCGACATACTTACCGGTGTCGGTTATGATGTCGTTGTCGCGTCTACCGGCGCCGAGGCCTTGAATATCGTCGAGACCGAACCCGTTGACGTCGTTATCACCGACCTTGTTATGCCGGATATCGGCGGGCTTGAGGTGCTGCAGAGGACCAAGCAGCACAATACCTTCATAGACGTGATAGTCATCACGGGTTACGGCTCGATAGAGACCGCCATCGAGGCGCTCAAGAACGGGGCTATCGATTATATCCGCAAACCGTTGAACGGCGTCGAGATACTCCACACCGTCGCGGCCTGCCTGGAAAAGAAAAAACTCCTCGAAGAAAATCTCGACATGAAGCAGTCGTTGCGCCTCTACGAGGTCACAAGGGTCGTTACCGCGACCCTTGATACCGGCAGGCTTTATCATACCGCCATAGACGCGCTGCTTCAGATGGTCCATGCCGACGCCGGCATCGTGGTCTTTTATGCGGCCGACGGGACTACGCTTGAGACCGTGGCCGCCAAACACTTAAGCCCTGAGACGGCCGAGCGGTTCGCCGGGTATCTGAAGGAGAGGTACGCCGCTGACCTGCCGGGGCTGAAGAACGCGACGGTCGTGCCGTTGCCCGGGTTTGACGACGCCGCGCCAAAGGAACAGGCGCAGACGCCGGCGAATACCGCGCTTATCGCCCCCGTGCTGAAGGGGGAGCGCACGGCCGGTTTTTTGATACTCTTGGGCGGCTCCCGTGTATTCGGTGCGCGTGACATCAACAACGCCGCGTTCATCGCCCAGCACGTCTCCACCGCCTACGAGAACGCCCTGCAGTATAACGAGGCCAAGGAGACGGCCTTCATAGACAGCCTTACCAGCCTCTATAACAGCAAGTACCTCGATATAGTCCTCGACAAGGAGATGAAGCGCGCGGACAGGCTCCTCATGCCGCTGACCGTTCTCTTTATCGACATAGACAACTTCAAGCTGATAAACGACCTGAACGACCATCTCATCGGGAGCAAGGTGCTGGTGGAATTCGGCAAGGTGATGCTCAGGTTCGTCCGCGAGGTTGACACGGTAATCCGCTACGGCGGCGACGAGTACGTGGTCATACTTGTCGACGCGGACTATGACGTGGCCATGAGGGTCGCGGAGAGGATAAGGGCAGGCATAGAGCAGGCGCGGTTCCTTGCCGAGGACGGTCTGTCTATAAAGATAACGGCCTCCATCGGCGTGGCCACCTATCCCATACACGCAAGGGAGAAGTCCGAGCTGCTCAAGATTGCGGACAAGGCCATGTATCACGCAAAGAATATGTCGAGGAATATCGTCTATCTCGCCCCGGTGCCCCAGGCGCGCCATACCATGAAGGATATGGACGCGAAGAAGGTCTAGCAGGCTGCCGTCCGGCAGTCCGCCCAGCACCACTTTCGCCTCATGCACTTACAAGATACGAAGGTTCGTGTCGGAAAGTGGTGCTGGGCTCGGAACGAACGGCGTAACTTCCCCCTTTGAAAAAGGCGCTAAAGACACAACGTTGCGCCGAAGACATTACGTTAGGCGCTAAAAGCATTACGTTAGCGCACAAGCGCACACGAGCGCACAAGGGGGACTGAGGGGTATTTGCTCATTCCTTGCTCACCGCTCGTCCCAGCCTGTCAGCCCTGTTTTCAGCGCGCCTTTTCTTTCCCTGTCTCTCTCTCGCTGCCCAGAACCCTGATAAACCCGTCGTCGCATATCGAAGCGAAGACACCCGTCGCAAACCAGCCGTCCTTGAAGGCCTGCGTGGTCTTTTCCGCGTTGCCGAAGTACCCGCTCATTACAGAGGGGCCTTTTACCATCAGCAGACCGTTGATGCCCGCGGGCTGGCGTTCAAGGGTCTGCGGGTGGACGACCTTGACCGCCATGCCGGGTATGGGCTGGCCCATGGTGCCGGGTTTGTATCCCTTCTGCCTGATATCCCTGTCTTCCACGTCCGGTATATTAACGGACAGGACGGGAGATAGTTCCGTGGTCCCGTACCCTTCAAGCAGGGATATCCCGAAACGCGCCTTGAACCTCCTTGAGAGGTCTTCGGAAACCTTTGCCCCGCCTGCAATGGCGTATCTCAGGCCTTTCAGGTCTTCCGGCCGGCAGACCCCCAGAACCGTCTCGAAGGCCTCAGGGTAGCCCAGGAGCATGGCGGCCCTGTGCCGTGAGGCAAGCGTTGCAATGGCCCGGCCGTCCGTGCCGTCGGCAAGGTGCGCGGCCGTAAGGCCGCGTATGAGCGGGTACCACAGGGCGGCGGTAAACCCGTAAGAGTAAGAAAACGGCAGAGCGCTCATGACGGCTTGACCTTCCGACAGGGTGAAGACCTGGTCGAAGCCTTCGATATTGGAGATGATGTTATGGTGGGTTAGCATCACGCCGAGAGGCGGGCCTGTCTGCGCCCGCGTGAAGATGACGGTGGCGAGTCTGCCCGGGTCAAGTCCGGCCCGGTTATAAAACGACGCGAGCGTTTTTAAAGGCAGGATAAGCGCGGCGGCCGCGCAAAAGGCGGCACGAATGCCTTTATAGTCTTCAAGGATATCTTCGACATAGATGGTTTGGACTTCGCCGGACGTCGCTGCGGCCGCGGCGCGCCTGGAGGCTAGGGCTCGCGACGTGACGAGGGTCTTTATCCCGCATTGGGCCTGTATGGAGGTTACGGTACCGGCCGTTGCCCCGGTATCGATGTTCACAGGGGTTCGTCCCGCCGTCAACGTCCCTATGTTGACTATGGCCGCGTCCACCGAAGGCGGCAGCATGACCCCGAAGAACTCCTCGCCCGGATGTCTCCTGCCGATCCAACTCGCCACTGCCGCGGCCTCGCAAAACGCCTTTAGCCGGGTAACCTGTCTTTTGCCGTCATCCATGCAGGCCGCGTACGGCCCGGCCTTGACCGTGGAGAGGAAACGCAGGTGCAGCATGTCGTCCGGCGTCCTCCTGTAGTGCACGGCGTTGCTTGCGAGTTCCATTACCGCCTCGCGCACCTCCTGTGCCGTGGCCGACGAGGGCAGGGGGCGGCCGAACGATACCGTTATGGGGCGGAAGAGCTCGCCCAGCCAGTTCCGCATGAAGAAGCCCCCGCCCTTGAAGCTGAATACCGAGCCCCAGACCCGGTCGAGGTGCATGGGGATTACGGGCACGTCAAGCCCTTCGACTATCTTCTCGAAACCTTTTTTAAACGGCAGGAGGTTGCCCGTGCGTGAGATGGAGCCCTCGGCGAAGATGCACACGACGTGGCCCGCGCTGAGCTCCTCGCGCGCCGTCCTGATGGAGCCGAGAAAATCCCTTGAATTGCCGTCGGAGACCGGGATGGCGTTCAAGTGGCGCATGACCCAGTTGACGGGCCGCATATCGTAGAAACGCCTGTATATGATGTAGCGGACGAACCGGTGGATGGATGCCCCGACGAGGAAGCCGTCGACGAAGGATATGTGGTTGCAGACGATGAGCGCGCCGCCGCGCTTGGGCGAGTATTCGCCGCCGACTATGCGTATCCTGTATATCAGGTGGGTGATGAACCAGAGCGAGAAGCGTATCAGGAATTGAGCAAGGGCCTTGCCCATGAAGACCGCGCCGGCCAGGGTCAGGATGCCGAAGATGAGTATGATGTTGTGCGATTGTATGTCGAGCTTGTCGCGCAGGAGCCACAGGACGACCGAGGCGAACAGGATGCCGACGGTGCCGACGAAGTTCGTCGTGGCTATCATCCTCCCCTTCTCGGTCCCGCCGCTCCTGTGCTGCAGGAGGGCGTTGAGCGGCACCATGAACAGACCGCCGAAGAAACCGAGCAGGACGAGCGTGAAGATGACGAGCGGGTACGAGAAGGTGGAGAAGGACATCATTATGGAGAAGACACCCATGCCGATTCCGCCGATCGGCACGAGGCCCGGTTCTACCTTGTCGCCTGAGAGCCGTCCGGCGACGATGCTGCCCGCGCCGATGCCGATGGCGAGGAAGGTGATGAGGATGCCCACCCGCATGTCGGAGACGTGCATGACCTCCTTGGCAAGAAGGAGTATGTCCATCTGCAGGATTGCGGCCGTAAACCAGAAGTAGGTTATCGCGGCCACGGTCAGCAGGAGCATCCTGTCGGAGTTGAGGCGCTTGAGGCCGTGCCATATCTCCGACCAGGGATTGTAGTTGAAGGGCTTGTCTGCCCCGGAGCGCTTTACCTTGGTTATGCCGAACGCGGTTATGAACCCGATTATGCCCACGCCCACGATGAAAAAGCCGATGGCCCCGAGTTCCCCCTTCCATGCCGAGAAGAGGATGGTGCCGATGGACGTGCCGAGGATTATGGCCATGAAGGTGCTCATCTCAAGGATGCCGTTGGCGCGCGAGAGTTCGGCGTCAGGCAGCATCTCCGGCAGGATGCCGTATTTTGCCGGGCTGAAAAACGCCGAGTGCAGCGCCATGAGAAAGAGCGTGGCCAGCATGTAGACGATGTCGCCCGACCAGAAGGCGAACAGTCCGATGACGACGGCCACGAGTTCGATGGACTTGGTGACGATAAGCACAGTGCTCTTGCTGTACCTGTCCGCGAGGTAGCCTGCATAGCCGGAGAAGAGGCAGAACGGCAGGATGAAGACCGCGCCGCACATCGCGACGTAGCGGCTTCCGCTTCCGCCGCCGGCCATGTTGACCGCATACATGGATATGACTATCTTGAAGATGTTGTCGTTGAAGGCGCCCAGGAACTGAGTCCAGAGGAAGGACTGGAAACCGAAGGATTTAAGGAGGTTTTTGTATTTCGCAAATGACATGAACCGTTCCGTGGGAATATCCATGGAGTCGGCCTGTGGAGGGCGCCTCCCCAGGCTGTTGGAAATCAGCTTGCCGCGGGCATGAAGCTGTGCACGGGCAGGCAGGGACAGGCCTGCCCTGCCCTGCCCGGCGGCTTCAATGCGCGGATGAATATTCTTTGTATTATAATAAATAAAGGCGGGAAAAAGTATAGAAAAGTTTGCTTCCCCGGTAAAAGGGCGATTGCCTGGCGGGTTTGCCTGTCTGGCCGGGGACGCCCACTGCAACCGGTTTCGGAAAAACGCATCCGGCCCCGGTCTTTCCCGTGCGGCTGATCGGTCTGCGCGTCCTTGAACGCGCAACAGACCCGACGCGCTTCAGACGTGTTCCGTGTGCGCCTCGCGGCCGTGGGCATGGTCGCTGTGTCCGAGCCTGTGCTCGAGCCGTGCGCGCACCTCGGGTGCGATGTGCATGGAGTCGATGTCCTCGCCAGCGAGTATCTCGGCGAGCAGGTCGGCGCGCTCCAGCGGCGCAAGCCCTCTGTGTATGATGATGCGCCTGGAGCCTCTGAGCGTAAAGAGCGCCCCGTGGGTAGTGACCTCGCCTTTATGCAGGTCTTCGTAGCTCAATTTGATGCCGAGTTTTGCGGCTATATCTTCCATGGCGCTTAAAAACGCTTCGATTTTCATGCGAATATTCTCTATCTTTGAGGCGCTGTTGTCAAGTCATTTAAGGCCTGAGTTGCGAATATAGAAGTTGACAGCGCATGCGCCTTGGATTATATTTTATATGATATGGAGAATGCGTCGAGCGGCCGCGCCTTTCGCATGAGCGGCGGCGCCGTTGTTCCTTACGTTAAGCAGGGTGATGATTTTGTGATGTCTTTACGCATCGACGCTTTGCATAAATGATTGTTCAGGAGGAGGCCCTGATGGCTGAGAATACGATTGACGTGACGGATTCCAATTTCGAGGAGATGGTCCTTAAGGCCGGTATCCCGACGATGGTGGACTTCTGGGCGACATGGTGCGCCCCGTGCAGGGCCATAGCCCCGCATGTGGCCGAGATGGCCAAGGCCTACGAGGGCCGTGTGCGCGTCGTCAAGATGAACGTTGACGAGAACCCGTCCACCCCGGGCAAATACGGCGTACGCGGCATCCCGACGCTGATACTCTTCAAGGACGGCAAGGTGCTCGACCAACTCGTCGGCGCCGTGCCCAAGGGGCAGATAAAGGACCTTGTTGAAAAAGGCCTGTAGACGTGATTTTGCGTGAAAGTAAACGGGCGGAGCGCGTTTGAAACGCGCTCCGCCCGTTCTAATTTCACGCAAGGCACCGGCCGCGGGGTTTTGGCGTTTCAAACTAACCCCCTTGCCACCTCTTATCAGGGGGGGTAAGCTCCTCCCCTGATAAGGGGAGGTTGGGAGGGGTTAGCTCGCAGGAAGGGCTGCGCCCACCAAAATATTGGCTAAGGGCGGGCAAAGCAGATGATACTTGCTTCGCCCCTACGATGCAAGCCGCATATGGCGCTCAGGGCGCCTCCTACTTTTCGTCCCTCTTGAAAGAGACCTTGTCCACGCCCCATCTATCGAGCAGACGGGTAACGGTCCTGGTGGATACCCCCATCATCTCGGCCGCCTTGTTGATCTGTCCGCGCTCCTGCTTCATGAAGTGCATCAGGTAGGTCCTGTCAAGTTCGCGTATCATCTCTTCCCTTGCCTTGACGTAGGTCAGGCGTCCCGGCAGTCCGGCGTAGGCGGGGGCAACGTCCTTTATCGGCTCCAGACGCTGTATCCTGTCTATCCAGCGCCTCGGGTTGGTGATGACCGTGCGCTCGACGGCGTTTTGCAGCTCGCGGACGTTGCCCGGCCATCTGTACTCAAGGAGCTGCTCGCAGGCCGCCGGCGTAAAGCCTTCTATGTGTTTCTGGTATCTCTTCTTGTAGATGTCGAGGAAGTGTTCGGCCAGGAGGAGTATGTCATCGGGCCGCTCGCGCAGCGGCGGCATATCTATCAGCACCACGTTGAGCCTGTAGTAGAGGTCTTCGCGGAACCTTCCGTCGCGCACCGCCTCTTCGAGGTTTCTGTTGGTGGCCGCGATAATCCTCGCGTTCATGGCCAGCGACTTTAGCCCGCCCACGCGCTCGAACTCCTTCTCCTGCAGGACGCGCAGCAGCTTGGCCTGTATCTCCGGGGACGTGTCGCCTATCTCGTCGAGAAAGACGGTGCCGGAGCCGGCGAACTCGAGTTTGCCGGTCTTCTGCGCGTGCGCGCCGGTAAAAGAGCCTTTTTCGTGGCCGAAGAGTTCGGATTCAAGGAGGGTGTGCTGTATGGCGGTGCAGCTTATCGGCACGAATGGCTCGTCCTTGCGCGTGCTCGCGTCGTGTATGGCCCTGGCGGCGAGTTCCTTTCCCGTGCCTGTCTCGCCGCGTATGAGGACGGTGGAGTCGGTGTGGCTGAGGGCCGCGATGATTTCGTAGACCTCGACCATCTTCTTGCTCTTGCCTACGAGCGAATGGAAGGACTCGACGGATTCAAGGCGCTTACGCAGGCTGGAGACCTCGTTGGCAAGCTCTTGTTTCTCAAGGACCTTCTTTATCCTGACGGCGAGTTCTTTTCTGCTGATGGGCTTACAGAGGAAGTCGCTTGCCCAGGCTCGCCGTAGCCCGTAAAGACTATTACAGGGACGGGTCTTTTCATCTCCAGCGCGTATTTGAGGACTTGCGTGCCGTCAAGGCCGGGTATGTGGATGTCGGTGAGGATGAGGTCGACGTCGCCGACCGCTTCAAGGGTCTGCAGCGCGGCGGAGGCGCTGGTAAAGGCGGCTGTTGTATAGCCCTCCTTTTCAAGCATGGACGCGATGTCGACTACGGCCTTCTCGTCGTCGTCGATGACCATGACCTTTTTCTTAATCACGCGCAGTCTCTCCCAATAGCAAATATTATAAAATTAAACCTTATGTAAGTCAATATAAAGGGGATGCCTAAGGGTTAGTTCTACGTGATGAGAGGGTCTCGTTGTCGGACCTGCTCGTCTTTGGGGTTTTCTGTTTCCGGTGGAGATGTGTAGGGGGTGGATTTGCACACGGATAGACCCTGCAATGACGTGTAACGGTTCCGGATGCCCCGGCGCTCAGACGGGCGTTGGCGCGGCGGATGCGCCTTGTGCGCTACCGTTATGTCGTGTGCGCTACGTTTGTCTTTAGCGCCTTTGGCGCCAACGGGTTACGTGATGGAGCTTATTGCGTCAAAAAGTTCTTTGATCTTGAATGGTTTTGCCAGGCACTGGCATCCGCTGGTTTTTATAAAGGTTTTTACATGCTCGGACTCGGCGTCGCCCGTCACGATGATTATCCGGTCAAGGAGATGCGGTTTTATGTCGCGTATATAATCAAAGAGCTTCAGGCCGTTCATCCTCGGCATCTTCAGGTCCAGGAGCAGTATGTCATAATCGCGCCGCATTATGCAGGCGAGCGCGTCAGGGCCGTCGTTGGCCACGTCGAGCGTCAGAACGAAGGGTGCGACCACTTCCCGGATGACGTCCACGACGATTGACTCGTCCTCCGCAAGGAGCACGGACTTGCCGGCGAGCCGTATCTTTGTAGTCATAACCATTTTTAAGCGGCCTCTATTTCATGGGAGCACATCATGTCCAGCAGTTCCTTCATGCCGAAGGGTTTTGAGAGATACCTGCAGCCCGTGAGCCTCAGGAAAGCGGCCGTGGCCTCGTTTTCGGTATCTCCGGTAAGGAATATGACCCGTTCGGTGAGGTATGGTTTTTCCGTGCCTATGTGCCTGTAGAGTTCCATCCCGTTCATCCCGGGCATCTTTATGTCGAGCAGTATGAGGTCGTAATCCTTGTCCAGTATCTTCTCCAGCGCGGTAGCTCCGTCGGCGGCGCTGTCTATAGAGGCGACGTGCCGGCCGACGGATTCCGTAATCGCCCGCACCACTCCGGCCTCGTCGTCCACGACTATGGCGGTCTTTTTTGCGAGTATGGCGTAGTCAAGCGGCGCCGAGGGCCTGGGTTCGGTCTTTTTGCTCGCGGCGCCGCGGTTGTCGAGAAGCGAGATGGTGAAGACGGTGCCGAAGCTGGGTGAAGAGGAGACGGATATGTTGCCGCCCATGCTCTCTATTATCCTGCGGCTGACGCTCAGCCCCAGTCCTGTGCCCTTGCCCACTTCTTTTGTGGTGAAGAAGGGGTCGAATATCCTGTCCGCTATTTCATCCGGGATGCCGGGGCCGTCGTCGGCCACCTCGACCACGATTACGCCGCCCGGCAGAAGCACGCTGCGTATGGAGACCTTCGAGCCTTTGCCAGAGCCTTCTATGGCGTCTTTTGCGTTCTGAAGCAGGTTTATCAGCACCTGTTGTATCAGGTTGCGGTTGCAGCGTCCGACAAGCGGTCTCTTGTCGAGGTCGAGTTCCACCTTGACGTTGGCGACTCTCAATTGATTGCCGAGTATGTCCATGACCTTCGTGACCACGCTGTTTATGTCCACGTCGTCTACCTCGGTCGTCTGTTCGCGGGCGAATATAAGCAGGTCGCGCACTATGGACTTTATCCGGTGTATGCCGTCCTTGAGGTTGTCTATCCTCTTGTATCCCTTCTCCGAGACGCTGCCTTCGAGCAGCTCGATGTTGGCCATCATTACCTGGAGGGGGTTGTTGACCTCGTGGGCGATGCCGGCGGCCATCTCCCCGAGGGCGGCCAGTTTACTGGTCAGCATTACGCGTTTCTGTATGAGCCTGTCCTCGGTGACGTCCTTTGCCGTTATGACGTAGCCTCCGTTGCCGTCGTTCTCCGTCTTCAGATTGCTGACCGAGAAGAGGATAACCACCCCGTCGCGTTTGCGCACCTCTTCGGAGTAGACCTTGTCGTGGAACTCCGGGCCGAAGGTGCGGACCTTGCTGAGCACCGAAGTGAAGCCGCAGTGTTCGCCGGACGCCATGGGGCAGTCGAGGCCGGCGGGCTGAAAGCCCTGCTTTGCGCACTCGTAGCTCTGTTTGCATTGGGTTGCGAGGAACTCCATGCCCTTCTTGTTCACGCTGGAGATGAAGCTGCCCTTGTCGATGACGTATACGCCTTCCGACATGCTGGAAAGGATATTCGTAAGACGTTTTTCCTCGGCGAAGATATGGGTAAAGAGCCGTTCCATTACGGTGGATGCGTGTCGGACCATCGAGTTGAAGACCTTGGAATTGACGATATCGTCGGCGCTTCCGGTCTCCGAATCGGAGACTATGGTGATTACGCCAACCGGCTCCCCCCAGCAGTACAGGAGCGCGTCGGCGTACCGCGTCCGGCTGTCGGGCTGTGATGCGTTCCGGCCCGCGTCAATGGAGATATGTGAGACTTGCATGGGAATGGATATCTCTTTTGGGAAATGCGGGCACTCGGTGGCCGCTCTTGTAAAGAGCCGGGCTGAAAGCGTCTCGGCCAGGGAGTCGGGCGGCGCGTCGATGGTGGTATATATGCGGCCTTCGGTATGCATCTGGTGGCTGACTATGAATGCGCCGGTCTCGAAGTTCATTACCGTATGCAGTATCCTGAAGAAGTTATCCATGAGGGCGTTTATGTCGAAGATGCCCGCCGTGGCGTTGGTAAAGTTATTGAGGACGGATATCTGCATCTCCCTTGACTCAAGCTCGCCTGAGACGGCCTGCTGGAGTTTGTTGAAGCTGTCGGCGAGGTGCCCTATCTCGTCGCGTCTGTTGAGGATGAAAGGGCCTTCTTTTGCGTCTTCTTCGAGCGACGCGATATGCATCTCGAACCTTTTCAGGGGCAGGATGACCATCTTGCTCAACACCGCCATAAGGGCTATGAACGATACGACCACCGTCACCGTCCAGACGGAGGGGGTGGTAAGGAGGGTGAGGACCTCGCCCCCGCCCTTATCCTTGTAAACGTGATAGTAGACGAAGACGGCCGCGGGCAGGGACATGAAGATGCCCACGCTCAAGGCTATCTTGAATCCGAGGACGCTCACGTAGCCCTTGAGGAACGGATAGCGTCTGCCCGTCTCCTTATTGGAAGATTTTCCCTGGGTCATGCCTGTCTCCGGTGAGGGGCTCAAGAAGAGCGTTCTATATTAGGATTAGGGAACCTTTGATTAATTCCATTTTCTGTCATTCAGAGGAGCGCTTTTGGCGCCAAAGGCGCCAAAAACATAACGTTAGCGCACACGACACAACGTTAGCGCACAAGGCGCCAAAGACACAACGTTAGCGCACAAGCGACGAAGAATCTTGAAACTTATGGAATTGCCTAAGGAGCAAGATTCCTCGCGGAGTTTACCCTGAGCGAAAACCAAGATTCTTCGCTTCGCTCAGAATGACATAGCGAAGGGCTCGGAATGACAGTTCGGTTTAATTAATCAGAGGTTCCTTAGTTTGATAATGACATGAATTTATACTGCAATTTCGCTGCCAGATTCAAAGACGGCCCCGCTGGTTTTTATGCGGCAATGCAATCCTGTAACTATATGATTTGTCAAGGTATCTGAAATGATAAAATCCTGCCTTGATTGCGCCGGGTAACGAGAAGGAACCATCTTCGGACATCCGTGTCTGAATGCGACAGGCGTGTCGCATTCAAGCCGCCCCTTATCTCTTATTATATCTCATTATGCGGGTCGGTTAAAGTGGGAAGGTTCACGGCATGGCTGGCAAAGCTTTTTTCAAGGGAGACCATTGCATAATTTTATTAAAGATTGGATTCCCGACTAAAGCCTCGGGAATGACAAACTAAAACATTCCTCCAGGTTGTCGTTATGGAAAGTGATGCTGGTCGAGGGGGAGAGGTATCATGCGTGAACGCATTAATTTGATTGAGGAACCAACAGGCGCGGCAGGAGGCCGTCTTTTAGAAGGCCTTTTTCAAGGCCGTCAGAAGGGCTTTGTTTTCGTCTCTCGTCCTGACGGCGACGCGGAAGAACTTTTTGCCGGCCCCGGCCATGGCGCTCAAGTCCCTGATGAGTATCCCGTCCTTATAGAGCGAGCGCCCGATCGATGATGCCGTGGCCGAGGGCTTGGTTATCCTGACCATGAAGAAGTTTGCGGACGAGGGCAGGGGGGCAAGACCGGGTATGTCCGCAAGACCGGCGTAGAGAAAGCGTTGCTCCCGACCGAGCCACGCAAACGTGGCCGCCCTGTGGCCGTCGTCGGTAAGGGCGGCCCGGGCGGCC
>JACRNO010000076.1 GCA_016234855.1 Deltaproteobacteria bacterium
CAGAGGGTCTCCAACATGTTCGGCCTTATCGACTGCGTATACGAGGAGGCCCTTACGCGGATTCCAACGGCGCGCCTTAACGACGCGGTCGCGGACATGGTGGCGCGTCATCACCCGCCTGCATGGAGGGGCAAGGAGATAAAGTTCTACTACGCCACGCAGGCGAGCATATCTCCACCGTCGTTCGTATTCTTTTCGAACAGGCCGGAGGGCGTGGAAGACTCGTACAGAAGGTATATGATGAGCACTCTGCGCGAGCTGCTCGGTCTGCATACGTGTCCGATAAGGATATTCCTGAGAAAGAGGGATTAGCCCTTCGGGCGGGGCCGCGCCCCGGCTTCGTGTCAAACCCGGTATTTCCGGGGCGCCGGGAGTTTCCGCCTGACGCCCTGCCGCATGCCGCCGGGAGGAAATTCCCGGCGGCACAAAGACAGTTTGAACAACCCTGATGATAAGATTCTTTGCAAGCGTCATAGGCGGTCTAAAGATATTCTTCGGAACCAATTGTTTCAGCAGGTCCGCGGCCGTGTCCTTCTATGCCATCTTCTCCATCATGCCGCTCATCCTTCTGCTGACGGCGGGCCTTGGCTTCATATTCGGCAAGAATATCGGGATGCTCGATAAGGTCATCGCCTTTGTCAAGGGGAGCCTGCCGTACATCAACGAGAAGATACTGAGCGATATCAAGGATTTGTCGAAGATATGGAAGACGCTCGGCTGGGTCAGCATATTCTCGCTCTTCTGGAGCGCGCAGTTCGTGCTTGACGGCATCGCAAGCGCGCTGACGGCCGTATTCGAGACCGGGCATAAGTTCAAGTTTGTAAGAAGGAAAGTTGTAAACATCCTTGTCGCGCTCATCGCCCTTCTTGCCGTATCAGCCTCGGTGCTGATAAGCGCCCTTGCCGTCATCCTCAAGAGCACGAGCGTCGCAAGCCTGGGCATTGACGCTAACAGGTACCGGATATTTCAAGGCATAGCCATCAATGTGCTCCTGCCGTCCATCGTCATCGCGCTGGCCGTTACATTCGTCTACAGGATATTCGCCGGGCCTAACCTGAATCTGCGTTACTCGTTCTACGGCAGCGTCGTCTTTACCGTCCTCTGGGGTGTTGCAAAAGATCTCTTTGCCCTCTATCTTATCAATTTTCCCACATATAACAGCCTTTATGCGTCTATGGGCGCGCTTATGATATTCATGGTCTGGATATACTTCTCCGTGGCCCTTTTCTTGTACAGCGCGGCGTTTGCCATGGCGGCATACGAGAGGCGCAGCCATTAGCCAGGCTGCTGTCTGGCAGTCCGTCCAGCACCACCTTTCATCGGACTGCCGCTAATTATGCACAAACGTTTACGATAAAAGTGGTGCTGGACGGACATTTTAAATGGATGCTTCCTTACCAGCAAGAGCGAAGCTCTTCAACAGTCCCATCTGCTTCGTTGTCCGACCCACGCCACTTGGCGTGGGTGCCCCGGTTCGTCACTGCGGCGTATGGACAAAATACGCCTCATTCCTCACTCCTCGACGCCTTGCATCTGGCTGGGTTCCCATTGCGTCTTTATTATTGCAATGGGAAGATTGCAGACTTCGTCTGCTGGTAATGAAGTTGTTCATTTGTATTGCTCGCTTTTGGCGAGCGGCCAGAGAGCAGCCTGGTCAGATTTTAATTTTTAGCAGGCCGGTCTTTTCCCCGCGAATGGGGCCTTTTTGCCGCGCCAAAACGGGCCAAGACCCTCTTTGACGCGCAGATCGGCCCGCGCCCCGGACTTTGCCGATATTTTTGTTGTAATACGCGTTGTTATATGAGAAAATTTTTATATTTGCTGGTGGCGGGCCGGAGCAGTAAAAATCCATCTTCGATAACGAAAAAGGGATGTGCAGATGAATCAGTCCTATAAAAACGTGGCCATGCTGCTTATCATCGTCCTGACGATGGTATTGATATTCAACCTCATCAGCTACAAGCAGCCGGTAAGCGACAAGGTCGTATTCAGCGACTTTATCGTCGAGGTTGAGAAAGGCGGCGTGGCCGAGGCCGTCATACAGGGCAACGACATATCCGGAAAGTTCAAGGACGGCAAGACCTTCAAGACATACGCCCCGCCTTATCCCGACCTCGTGCCCAAGCTCCGGGCGAACGGCGTCAAGATAACCGCCGAGCCGGTCTCCGAGACCATGTCGTGGGGAGCGCTGCTAATCTCGTGGCTGCCGTTGGCGATTATCATAGGCTTCATGATATTCTTCATGCGCCAGATGCAGTCGAGCGGCGGCAAGGCCATGAGCTTCGGCAAATCAAGGGCTAAGCTCCTTACCGAGAACCAGCACAAGGTTACTTTCAAGGACGTCGCGGGCATAGACGAGGCCAAGGAAGAGGTCGAGGAGATAATTGATTTCCTCAAAGACCCTAAAAAATTCACGAAGCTCGGCGGCAGGATACCCAAGGGCGTGCTCCTTGTCGGCTCTCCCGGCACGGGCAAGACCCTGCTGGCCAAGGCCATAGCCGGAGAGGCCGGGGTGCCGTTCTTCTCGATATCGGGCTCCGACTTCGTCGAGATGTTCGTCGGCGTCGGCGCTTCCCGCGTGCGCGACCTCTTCGTGCAGGGCAAGAAGAGCGCGCCTTGCATCATATTCATCGACGAGATAGACGCCGTCGGAAGGCACAGGGGCGCCGGTCTCGGCGGCGGGCATGACGAGCGCGAGCAGACCTTGAACCAGCTCCTCGTCGAGATGGACGGGTTCGAGAGCAACGAAGGGGTCATCATCATCGCGGCCACGAACAGGCCGGACGTCCTTGACCCGGCGCTCCTGCGCCCGGGAAGGTTCGACCGCAACGTGATAGTGCCCAAGCCGGATTTAAGGGGCAGGGAAGAGATATTGAAGGTGCACGCGTCCAAGACGCCGCTTGCGCCGGACGTAAACGTCGAGGTCATAGCCAGGGGCACGTCCGGTTTTTCCGGAGCGGACCTTTCCAACCTTGTCAACGAGGCGGCCCTGCTTGCCGCGAGGCACGGCAAGGAGACGCTCTCCATGCATGATTTTGACGCGGCCAAGGACAAGCTCATCATGGGCACGGAGAGGCGTTCGATGATAATAAGCGACTCGGAGAAGCGCAACACCGCGTATCACGAGGCCGGGCATACGCTCGTCGCGAAGCTCATCCCCGGCACCGACCCGATACACAAGGTCTCGATAATACCCAGGGGCATGGCGCTCGGCCTCACCATGCAGCTGCCCATCGACGACAGGCACACGTATAACAAGGATTACCTCGCCAACAACATCTCGGTGCTCATGGGCGGCAGGGCGGCCGAAGAGCTGATATTCCATCACATGACCACGGGCGCGGGCAACGATATCGAGCGCGCCACCGAACTGGCGAGGAAGATGGTCTGCGAGTGGGGGATGAGCGAGAAGATCGGGCCGCTGACCTTCGGCAAGAAGGAAGAGCACATATTCCTCGGAAAGGACATGGGACAGAGGCGGGACTTCAGCGAGCACACCGCCCTTGAGATAGACGCCGAGATAAAGGCCATCGTCATGGACAATTACAGCCGCGCAAGAAGGCTTATCGAAGAGAGGCAGGACGCCCTTCACAGGATAGCCAAGGGCCTGCTTGAAAAAGAGACGCTCGACACCGTTGAGGTGGACATGCTCATCGCAGGCGAGAATACCGATAACTACAGGTCGTACGTGCAGTCGGAGCCGAAGCCGCCGGCCGCTCCCGTAAACGTCAGGCCGGACGAGGGGCATGTAGCGGACGGCGCGCCGGGTACGCCGCCGTTCGGTGTGCCGGCCAAGTAGGCGCCTGTAATGGATACATGGCGGCACGGGGACGTATCCTGCGGGGATGGGGCGCGCGCCGTTTGCGCCTGGTCAATTCAATCCCGCGAGCGTCTTTAACGGTGTGATACGGCTTGGGGATTACGCCGCTATTTGCGGTTTTTGCTTTTAGAGCTGAGAAGGTATCTTGTCGTGTATTGCTGATAATGGTAACGAGGCGCCGCCTGTGTAAGCGTTTGCGGGTGGTTATGCGCAGCATCTTTTGGCCGGTTTCAATATCCTCCGGGTGTTAGTCACGCAATGTGCGTTGCGGCAAAGAGGTGAGGCCGGCCGTTTCGACAAACCTCTCCCAGTCCCTTCTTCAATGCCGCGGTCCGTCCGGCGCGGCTTCAGGTCCATCTATCATAATAGGGGCTCGTCCTGCCGTCCGGTGCCCGGGCGGGTGTTTTTGTCATTTGACCCGCATGCGGGCCTGTTCGAATGTAAGGCCTCGACGTATCGCTGCATAAGACCGGATACAGGTGAGCGCAATGAAAACGCCGGTAAGGTTACTCAACATCAATTCCCTGGAGCGCGCGGCCGCCGAGATGGAGCGCGTTGGCGTCGACCCGGTGGGCATTGATATCATGGCGCCCAAGCAGTTCCATTATAACTTCAAGGTCGCCGGGCTTAAGCCGGCCCAGGCCAACGTCCTCAAGCAGGATGCGCTCTCCATCGGCGCGGAGGCCGCCGTGGCCAGGGGGGCGGCCTCTTGCTCCATAGAGACGTCCGACGCGATATTGTCGGGCACCGCGAGGCAGTTGGACCTGCTCATTGAGAAACTCGCCATCCAGAGCTTCGACCTGCCGGAAGTGGCGCTTGCGCTGCGCAGAGCGCTTACGAATACCGGCAGGAGGAGCTTTGTCATTGCCGGGCGCAGCCGTCTGATGGAGGTCGGCGGCCGGACCCTCATAATGGGCATATTGAACGCGACCCCGGATTCCTTTTCCGACGGCGGACGGAACTTTGAGAAGGACAAGGCGATAGAGCACGGGCTTCGCATGGCATCCGATGGCGCGGATTGGGTGGACGTCGGCGGCGAGTCCACCAGGCCCGGGGCCGGGCCGGTGCCGGTCGAGGAAGAACTGAGGCGCGTCGTGCCGGTGGTGGCCGCGCTTGCGGCCAACGGCGTCACGGTATCCATCGATACCATGAAGGCCGCGGTCGCAAAGGCGGCCCTGGAGGCCGGGGCCGAGATCGTCAACGACGTAAGCGCGCTCGGCATGGACGCCGCCATGGCTGGAGTATGCAGGGAGTATAACGCCCCCGTCATACTCATGCACATGCGCGCGGACCCGAGGACCATGCAGTATGACGTCGAATATGAGGACATCATGGCGTCGGTCTTCGCTTATCTCGCCGAAAGGATGGCGTATGCCGCGGACCGCGGGATAGGCGCGAATAAGATAATCCTCGACCCTGGCATCGGTTTCGGCAAGGATGCCGGCGGCAATCTCGCGCTTATCAGGAACCTGGCCGAGTTCAAAAGCCTCGGCAGGCCGCTCCTCGTAGGCGCGTCGCGTAAATCGTTCATAGGCAGGATTACCGGAGAAGAGGTCTCCGGCAGGCTCTCCGGCACCATAGCGGCGCATACGGCGGCGATACTGAACGGCGCGAATATCGTCCGGGCGCATGACGTGGCCGCCGCGCGGTCCGCGGCCATGGTCGCGGATGCGATAATGCGGGAAGCGGCGAATTCCCCCATTTGAAAAAAAGGGGTAAGGGGGGATTTGAGGGCTGGCGTGCGGCCGGACCGGCGGGGCCTGTCCCAGCGTCGGGTTGAGGCGGCGCTCGTTCGCGTCTTATAGCGATAAATAAGGCGCGGTTGACCTGTCATACGGGATTCAAGGGCGGACTGGATGGACATACTTTTAAGGCTTCATAACATAGTCGAGGTCATCGATATCATCATCGTGGCCATGGTCATCTACTGGCTGATGCTGATGTTCAAAGGCTCGAAGGCGGAGCGGATGCTCTGGGGGCTCGGCGTTATCATCATCCTCTACTTCGTCTCCCAGAGGGTGGAGCTTCTGACGCTCCACTGGATTCTGAACAACTTCCTGAGTTCCATCGTAGTCTTTATCATCGTCGTCTTTCAGCAGGACATCCGGCGCGCGCTGGCGCAGGTGGGCAGGCCTTTCAGTCTGGCCGATATCAAGGGGGCCGGGCCTTATATCGACGAGGCGGTCAAGGCCGTGGCGCGCATGTCCAGGGAGAAGACGGGCGCGCTTATCGTCTTCGAGCGGACCATGGACCTTGGCGATTATCTGGAGACCGGCGTCACGCTCGACTCGAAGGTGACAAGGGAGATACTCCTTTCAATCTTCAACACCAGGTCTCCCCTGCATGACGGGGCGGTGGTGGTCAGGCAGGGCAGGGTCTTCAAGGCCGGGTGCATACTGCCGTTGACCGATAAGGACGTCTCCTCGGAGATGGGCACGAGGCACAGGGCGGCAATGGGGCTTGCCGAGGAGACGGACGCCGTTATCGTGGCAGTCTCCGAAGAGACCGGGGAGATAACGCTCGTGGTCGAGGATAAGGCGACGAAACGGATAGAGCCGGGCTGGCTTGCGGGCGAGCTCAAGAGACTTTTCCCGCCGGCTCCGGCCGCCAGGTGGCCGTTCTTTGCGTGGAGGAACGGGAAGTGATGCGTCGTCTATGTCAATCTTTTCAGGGAAGGCCGCCGCGGTGAGAGTCATGCTTCTTAAAAACCTCCGGCTCAAGCTGATTTCCATTGCGTTTGCGTTTGCGTTATGGTTTTTTGTCGCCGGACAGTCCCCTACGGAACTCGGTATCATGGTGCCGTTGGGCTATAAAGGCATGCCGAAGGATATGGTTATGACGAGCGCGCCGTTCGGCGAGGTCGAGGTCAGGGTAACGGGCCCGCGCTTCCTTCTGAATAATATAGAGCAGGGTAAGGTGATGGTGGAGCTTGACCTCGGCGCGGCCCGCGAGGGATTGAGCGTCGTCAGGATACTGCCGAAGGATATAAACGTCCCTATGGGGGTAAAGGTCGCGCGCGTCGTGCCGAGTTCCGTTGAGGTGCGTCTGGAGCGGCTCGCTGACGTGGAATTGCCGGTCAGGGTGAGGCTCTCCGGCCGCCCGGCTGCCGGCTACAGGGTCTCCGGCGTCGACGTGAGGCCGAAAAAGGTCATGGCGCGGGCCTTTGCAAGATATGCCTCTGATAAGGACGCGATATTTACGAGGCCAGTTGACGTGAACGGTCTTGCTAATTCCGTGGACAGATCCGTCGGCCTTGACGCGCCGGAAAACGAGTTTGTCAACGTAAGCGACTATAACGTCAGGGTGAGGGTGACCATAACCGGGGAGCGTTGAGCGCCGTGTTGCCGCGGATGGTATTGCTGCCTCTTCCTTGAAAGGCCGGGGCTTAAGAGGGATAATTCTTAATGGCGCCTTGTGCGCTAACGTTGTGTTTTTGGCGCCTTGTTTTGCAAACACGGCGCAACAGGGGTGCGGATGCAGACGAAGAAGAGACTTTTCGGCACGGACGGCGTCAGGGGCGTGGCCAACATAAAACCGATGACCGCGGAGATAGCCTTGCAGCTCGGCCGGGCCATAGCCTATATATCCAAGAAAGAGGCCCGCCGCCACAGGATAGTCATAGGTAAGGACACGAGGCTGTCCGGCTATATGCTCGAGAGCGCCATGATGGCCGGTATATGTTCGATGGGCGTCGACGCCCTTATGGTCGGCCCGCTGCCCACGCCGGGCATCGCCTTTCTCACGTCGAGCATGAGGGCGGACGCGGGCGTGGTCATATCGGCCTCGCACAATCCGTATCAGGATAACGGCATAAAATTTTTCTCGCGCGACGGGTTGAAGCTGCCGGACGATATAGAGCTTGAGATAGAGCGGTTCATCTTCGAAAATCACGACCCGTCGCACAGGCCCACGGCCAGCGAGGTTGGCAAGGCCTACAGGGTTGACGACGCCATAGGCCGCTACGTCGTATTCGCCAAGAACACATTTCCGAAGGAACTGAGCCTCGACGGCCTGAAGGTCGCGGTCGACTGCGCCAACGGCGCCGCGTACAAGGTCGCGCCTGCCGTCTTTTACGAGCTCGGGGCCGAGGTCGTCTCCATAGGCGTAAAGCCGGACGGCGAGAATATAAACAAGGACTGCGGCGCGCTCCATCCCGAAAACGTCGCAAAGGCGGTCGTGGAGCACGGCGCTGATATCGGCTTTGCCATTGACGGAGACGGCGACCGCTGCATCATGGTGGACGAGAAAGGGCGCATACTCGACGGAGACCATATCATGGCCATCTCGGCCCTCGCGCTCATGAAGGAGGACAGGCTCAGGAAGAAGACCCTTGTTGCCACCATCATGAGCAATTCAGGGCTCGAGGCCGCGATAAAGGGCGCGGGCGGGCGGATGATAAGGACGAACGTCGGCGACAGGTGCGTGGTCGAGGAGATGCTCAAGGGCGGGTACAACCTCGGCGGCGAGCAGTCCGGCCACCTGATATACCTCGACCATACGACCACCGGCGACGGCGTTATAACCGCCTTGCAGATACTGGAGAGGGTCGTCAGGGACGGCAAAAAGGTATCCGAGCTTGCCAGGGTTATGCAGACCTTTCCGCAGGTCCTTGTAAACGTAAAGGTAAGGCAGAAGAAGGATATCGCGGATATGCCGCACGTATCCGCGCTCCTCAAGGCGCTGGAAAAACGCCTCAGGCACAAGGGCCGGGTATTTATCAGGTATTCGGGCACGGAACCCCTTGCGAGGATTACCGTGGAAGGCGAGCGCGAGGACGAGATACGCGCCATGGCCGACGAGCTTGCCGTGTTGCTCAAAAAAGAGATAGGTTAGCAGGCAAGATGTGGTGGCAGGAGTTTCCTCCCGCCACTATCGAGGCTGATGCCGTCAGGAGGAAACTCCTGACACACACAAAGTGCGAATCGAGGACGTGGGAAGCGGGGCGTGGGAGGTGTTAAGAGATTTTTCCTCCCGCATCCTATCGCCCGCTTCCCACAGCCCGGTCTTTAAAAGGAGTCTTTTCCATGGCAACCCTTTCAGTAAACGTAGACCACGTGGCGACGGTGCGCAAGGCGCGCGCCTCGAACGAGCCTGACCCGGTCACGGCGGCGTTAGCGGCCGAGCTTGCCGGGGCCGACGGCATAACCGTCCATCTGCGCGAGGACAGGCGGCACATACAGGATAGAGACGTCTATCTTATGCGCAATATCCTGAAGACCAGGCTTAACCTTGAGATGGCCGCGACCAAAGAGATGCTTGCCGTGGCCCTTGAAATCAAGCCGGATATGGTAACGCTTGTGCCTGAAAAAAGGCAGGAACTTACCACCGAGGGCGGGCTTGACGTAAAGACGCAGCTTGAGCCGTTGAAGAAGTTCGTCGCGTCGCTCAAGGACGGCGGCATACCCGTGAACCTCTTCATAGACCCGCTGCCGGACGCGGTGAAGGCTAGCCACCGCATAGGCTCGGACGGCGTTGAGATACATACGGGCAGGTATGCCGATGCCGCGCCCGGGGGTCGTGCCGAAGAACTCAAGAGGATACATGACGCCGTAATGCTCTCCAAGAGGGTGGGGTTAAAGACCCACGCCGGACACGGCCTTGATTATCATAATATCGGGGCTGTAGCGGCCTTGAAAGAGATAGATGAATTTGCCATTGGTTTTTCCATCGTCGCCCGCAGCATATATACGGGCATGGCTGAGGCGGTAAGGGAGATGAAGAGGCTTATAGATGGGAGGTAGCAGGGGACGTGTGCTTGCCCCTTCTCCCCTTGGGGAGAAGGTTGGGATGAGGGGGATTAAACAACGATTCTTGCGGTGTCAGTAGGAAAGTCATGACGCCGTAATAAAGGGTAATTGGCGATAAACGTTCTTTCCATTGTAGAGAGGGTTGGGGACGGACAGGCTTGATACACGGCGTCGGCATAGAGATAGTTGATATCGAACGGTTCCGTCTCGTGATGGAGCGGGGCGGGCAAAGGTTTC
This sequence comes from Deltaproteobacteria bacterium, assembly GCA_016234855.1. Classification (GTDB taxonomy): domain Bacteria; phylum Desulfobacterota; class GWC2-55-46; order GWC2-55-46; family GWC2-55-46; genus JACRNO01. The sequence goes on from JACRNO010000076.1 coordinate 9,805, forward strand.
TTGAGCGCCTCTTCACGCGCTCCGAACTTGATTACTGTATGCGCCAGAGGCGTCCGCATGAGCATCTTGCAGCCCGCTTCGCCGCCAAGGTGAGCGTTATAAAGGCCGCGGGCGCGGCATTGAGTCTCAGGGTCAGGGATATCGAGGTCGTAAGGGGCGCAGGCAACAGGCCTGAAGTGCGCGTTACCGGGCTATGTACCGGGTTTACGGTTGCCGTCTCCATCTCGCATGACGGCGGCCTTGGCGTGGCACAGGCTATAATAGAGATGCAAGGTTAGGCGCGGCAGCGGGCAGCAAGGTCGTTGCCACGGATAACTAATAACCGATAACGGATAACCGATTTGAAGCTCGCTATTGCCGATACCATTCGTGAGATAGACAGGGCGGCTGTCGAGGATTACGGCATGACAGGCGCCCAACTCATGGAAAACGCGGGCCGCGGCGTGGCCTGCGCCGTGCTGGCCGAGCTTGCATCGACAGGCGCGAAAGGCCGCGTTGCCGTCATCGCGGGCAAGGGCAATAACGGCGGGGACGGCTACGTCGCGGCCAGACACCTTCGGAACGCCGGTCTTGACGTCATGGTATTTTCCCTTGCAAGGCCGTCCGAATTGAAGGGCGACGCCGCGCTTAACGCGAAGGTCTGGGCGCGGATGGGCGGGGCAACTGCAGGTATCATCACGAAGGCGGATATTCGCAGGCACGCCCCTGCCATCAGGCATGCCTGCATAATAGTGGACGCTATCTTCGGGGTCGGGCTCAAGACGCCTGTCAAGGGCGTCCATGCCGAGGCCATCGAATTCATAAATTCCATCGGTAAAAAGATTGTTGCCGTTGACGTGCCGTCCGGCATAGACGCCGGGAGCGGCGCGGTCATGGGCGCGGCAATCAAGGCCTCGTTGACCGTCACCATGGCAATGCCGAAGCCAGGGCTTTACCTGTATCCCGGCAGAGAATATGCGGGCAGGGTCGAGGTCGTTGATATAGGTGTGCCTGTGGCGCTCCTTGCGGCAGCGGGCGATACGAGCGGTTATAGCCTGATTACGCCGGATGACGTGGCCGTTGTGCTGAGGCCGCGTAACGCTGATTCGCATAAGGGCAGCTACGGGCATTTATTTGTGCTTGCGGGTTCGCCGGGCAAGACCGGCGCAGCATACATGTGTGCAACAGGGGGGATGAGGGCAGGGGCCGGGCTTACGACCATCGGCCTGCCGGAAAGCCTTGAGCCTGTCATGGAAGCGAAGACGACCGAGGTGATGACAACCGGGCTGCCGGAGACTGCCGGGCATCTCCTTGGCAGCGTGTCGTTTGAGGCGGTCTGTGCCGTGCTAAAGGGCAAGGCTGCCGTTGTAATAGGCCCTGGCATTGGCCTTGATGTTGATACGACCGGTTTTCTCAAACGGCTGCTGAAGGTCTTAAAGTCGCCGGTTGTGATAGACGCGGACGGTCTTGGCGCATTTGTCGGGTGCGTTAAGACCTTGCGCGAGGTGAAAGCCCCGCTTGTCCTTACCCCGCACCCGGGCGAGATGGCGCGGCTGCTTGATATGAAGACAACTGAAGTGCAGGCCGACAGGCCGGGCGCCGCGCGAAGGCTCTGCGCGATGACCGGCGCGGTAGTAGTGCTCAAGGGCGCGGCCACAATCGTTGCCGCGCCGGATGGCGGGATATTCATAAACCCGACCGGCAATGCCGGGCTTGCCACCGCAGGCACCGGCGACGTGCTGGCCGGTATGATAGGCGGACTTCTGTCTCAGGGCTACGGCCCGGTCGAGGCGGCCTGCGCAGCGGTCTACATACACGGCGCTGCGGCAGACGAGGTGAAGGCTGCAAGCGGCGAGACAGGCATGATGGCAACAGACCTTCTGCCCGTGATACCGGGGGTAATGCGCTCGCTATGCAGGACGCCGGGCGCATGAAGAGGGTTATACAAACAAACTCGCCTGAGGAAACCGAAGCGTTGGCACGGGGCATTGCAAGGTCACTCAAGCCGGGTGCGTGTATAGGCCTTATCGGGGAGCTTGGGGCGGGCAAGACCTGCTTCGTGCACGGCATTGCCGCCGGGCTTGGGGTTAGCGGCTATATCAAGAGCCCGTCGTTCACCATTATAAATATATATGAGGGCGGCCGTCTGCCCCTCTATCATATCGACCTCTACAGGCTCTCCGGCGTGCCGGAAGAGCTCAGGGACGCAGGGCTTGAGGATTATATTTACGGGGAAGGGATTTCCGTTATAGAATGGGTTGACAAGGCCCCGGAACTTGAGGCGGAGTGCGACCTGGTGGTAAGGCTGACTCACAGGTCGGAGACCGTCAGAGAACTGGAGATGGATGGAGACGCAGGACAATAAAATACGGACGGGCCGATGCCCGTCACCAACGGAGGTTTTACAGTGACGAAAGATAATTGCGGCGCGGGTTGCGCGCAGGATGAAGGTCATGAGGGGCATGATTTCAGCGCCGCTGACTTTGTCCGCTATGAGATAGACATGTTCAGGACCGCGTATACGGCGTGGGAGCAGTACAAAGACGACGGGTTTCTGAACAACGTCTTCCTTGAGGTGCTGCTCGTCCATTTCAGGGCGTTGCATAGCCTGTTGCATAAGGACGGCGCAGTACCGAACGGCGCGGTCGGGCTGCGCGAGTTCTTCTCGTCCGACGTGTCCCTTGAGGACTTTATGCAATCGAGATGCGCGGGCGATAACCTGGCCTATCTTAATGCGCAGGATGCTCGCGCAGCCGTAAAACTCGGGCCGCTCACGCGCGAGCGCATGGACGACATGGCTGAATGGGATATACATAAGATATATGAGTTGACTGACAAGTCCATCGAGGCGCTAATGATTTGCGCGCCGGAGACCTTTCCGGAGCCGGTGCATGACGAGTGCCACGACCCTGAATGCGAAGACCCGGGCTGCGCCGAGTGATGTAATGTCATTCCCGATGTCTTAGTCGGGAATCTATTAGATCCGTCATTCCCTATGCCTTAGTCCGTACCCGAAAGTCTAAGTAGGGGATTAAAACATTCGGGAACGAATTCATACTGCTTATGACACAAAAAGACTGGATTCCCGCTAAGAGACATGCGGGAATGACGTAGCTTTAGCCCTGATTAAACGCAGGCCTGAAGGCCTGCGCTACGGGTGGCGCGGTTCGCGCGCCATGCGCCGCATTCAGCCATCAATACAATCCAGTAGAAAGGACGGACAGATGAGAGAGTTCGACATAGTCATTATCGGCGGCGGGCCGGGCGGGTACGTTGCCGCCATCAGAGGCGCGCAGCTTGGCGCGAAGGTCGCGCTCGTGGAGCGCGAGGCAGTGGGCGGCACGTGCCTCAACAGGGGGTGCATACCGACCAAGGCGCTCTATTATTCCGCAAAGACGCTGATAAGCGCAAGGCATGCCGCCGAGTTCGGCGTCAATATCAGCGGCCTTAGTTTCGACCTTGCAAAGGCCGTAACGCGCAAGGAAGGCGTGGTGCGCCAGCTCGTCGGCGGTGTGGAGCAGCTTTTAAAGGCAAACAAGGTCGAGGTCCTGCGCGGAGCCGGCTTTATCGAGTCAGCCGGGAAGGTGCGCGTCACAATGGCTGACGGTGGCGTCGAGACGATTACCGCAAACAAGGCCATCATAATCGCCACCGGTTCAGAACCAGCCATGATACCGGCCTTCAATATCGATAAGAAATCGATACTGACTTCAACCGAGATACTTGAGCTTCGCGAGGTGCCCAGGAGCCTCCTGATAATCGGCGGCGGGGTCATGGGCTGCGAGTTCGCAACGCTCTTTTCCGCTTTCGGCTCGAGCGTGACCATAGTCGAGCTTCTGCCGTCGATACTCGCTCTCGAAGACAAGCTGGTCTCACGCGTGATACTCAAGAGGTTCAAGGAGACCGGCGTAAACGTCCTTACCGAGGTCTCGGTAGATTCGGTCGAGGCGACCGATGCGGGCGTGAAGACGCGGCTTAAGGACGGCAGGGAGTTTTTGACCGAGAAGGCCCTCGTATCCATCGGCAGGAGTTTCAATTCCAAAGGCATCGGGCTTGAGGGGCTTGGGGTCGCGATGGAGCGCACGGCGATTTCAGTTAACGACAGGATGGAGACGAACGTCAAGGGCGTATATGCCATAGGCGACGTTACGGGTAAGATGCTTTTAGCGCACGTTGCTTCTGCTCAGGGCATTGTTGCCGTTTCAAACGCGTTGGGTAAGGCCGTTACAATGGACTATTCGGCCATACCCGGCGGCATATTCACGGACCCGGAGATTGCAAGCGTTGGCTTGCGCGAAAAAGATGCGGCTACCCAGGGCATCCCGGTCGTTGTGGGAAGGTTCCCGTACGCCGCAAGCGGCAAGGCCATTGGCATGGGCGAGACCGACGGCTTCGTGCAGATGGTGGCCGACCCGGGTACGGATAAGGTATTGGGCTGTTCGATTGTCGGCGCGCACGCCACAGACCTTCTTGGCGAGGTTACGCTTGCCGTAAAGTCAGGGGTAAAGGTAAAGGACATCGCCGAGACGGTGCACGCCCATCCCACGCTGCCGGAAATCGTGATGGAGGCTAGCGAGGACGTGCACGGCACGGCCATACACAAGGTGAGCAGGTCGGCGTCTGTGACAAAAAAGATAGACAAGTTGTTGAGCAATTCGGACACCGTATTGAAAAAGATAAATAAGGCGTTGGAGTAGGTGTCATTCTGAGGGAGCGCAGCGACCGAAGAATCTCGCGGGTGGGGGCACTCTCGTGTCTCAATATTTTGTCTACATCATGACGAATAGGTCAAAGACCCTCTATACCGGGGTCACTAACAACCTGGAACGCCGGGTTTATGAACATAAACATTGCCTCGTTCCAGGATTTACTTCCAGATACAGGATTGATAGACTTGTCTACTATGAATCCACATCCGAGATTTATGAAGCCATAGCGATGGAAAAAAGAATCAAAGGATGGTTGCGGGTCAAGAAAATAAATTTGATTGAATCTCAGAATCCTGATTGGAAGGATCTCTCGGATGGGTGGTATGCGGAATAGATTCTTCGCTTCCTACTCGCAGGGCAAGCTCTGAGCGAAGAACTGAGATTCTTCGCGGAGTTTATCCTGAGCGCAAAACCAAGATTCTTCGCTTCGCTCAGAATGACACAGCGAAGGGCTCAGAATGACATAGCAAAGGGCACAGAATGACAAAAAAAGAATAAATCAGAGCTTCCTTAGAGATTCTTCGTCGCAAAAGCGCTCCTCAGAATGACAGATAAAGGTTTTTTTCAAGGGTCTCAAATTAAGGAATGAAAGGAAAATTATAGATGGCCCTCATCGTCCAAAAGTACGGCGGCACGTCCGTTGGAAATATCGAGCGCATAAAGAACGTCGCAAAGCGCGTCGCAAGGACGCGCAGTCAGGGCAACAGGGTAGTCGTCGTATTGTCGGCCATGTCCGGCGAGACGAACAGGCTCGTGGCCCTGACGAACGAGTGCGGCGAGTTCCCTGTAGGCCGCGAGTATGACGCCGTGGTATCGACCGGCGAGCAGGTGACAATCGGCCTCCTTGCGCTCATACTGGGCGAGATGGGTTGTCAGGCGCGCAGTTTCATGGGGCATCAGGTGCCGATAATCACGGACTCGCGGTTCGGCTCCGCCCGTATAGAAGAGATAAAGCCTGACAATCTCATGAGGGAGCTTGATAAGGGCGTTGTCGCCGTTGTCGCGGGTTTTCAGGGCGTTGACACGGACGGCAATATCACCACACTCGGACGCGGCGGGTCGGACACAACGGCAGTGGCCCTTGCGGCCGCGCTCAAGGCCGACCTGTGCGAGATATACACGGACGTGGAGGGCGTCTACACCACCGACCCGAATATCTGCACTGACGCGAGGAAGCTCGAGAAGGTCTCGTACGACGAGATGCTTGAGATGGCCTCGCTTGGCGCAAAGGTCTTGCAGACACGTTCGGTTGAGTTCGCTAAAAAATATGACGTGCCGGTGATGGTCAGGAGCTCGTTCAACGACGCGCCGGGCACTCTCGTTTGCAAGGAGGATGAAGATATGGAAAAGGTCGTTGTATCGGGCGTGACCTATAACAAGGACGAGGCCAAGATTTCCGTCCTGCGCGTGCCGGACAGGCCCGGCATCGCGGCGCTGCTCTTCAAGCCGCTCACAGAAGCCGGTATAAACGTGGACATGATAGTCCAGAACATCAGCCACGACAGCCACACGGACATGACCTTCACCGTCACCAAGACCGATTACAAGCGCGCCTTGAAGCTGGTAAAGGAGATCGGGGATAAGATTGAGGCAAAGGAGGTCGTCGGAGACCCGAACATCGCCAAGGTCTCGATAGTCGGCGCGGGCATGAGAAGCCACGCGGGCGTGGCCTCCAGGATGTTCGAGGTGCTTGCTCAGGAGGGGATAAACATCATGATGATATCCACCTCTGAAATCAAGATCTCCTGCGTTGTCGATATCAAGTATACGGAGCTTGCGGTCAGGGTGCTCCATAAGGAGTTCGGCCTTGGTAAGGACGATATAGGCGAGGAGAAGTAGGATTTTTGTGATTTGGCCAGCCGTGTTGTCGCTGATGGAATTTGTAAGATAGGGGTGGTTTCAATATGCAGGTTACGGGGATTGGCCGTAAGGACATAGAAGACATACTGCATGAGCTGAAGGAAGGGCTTGAGGTTTTATACGGCGACAGGCTCGTCTCGGTGATACTCTACGGCTCATACGCAAGGGGTGAAGCAACGGCGGACTCGGATATAGACGTCGCGGTCGTGCTAAAGGGCGAAGTCGCGCCGGGAATGGAAATAGACAGGATGCTTGACGTGACGACCGATCTCAGCCTCGAATATAATACGCTCGTGGGGGTTATCCCCGTATCCGTTGATGCGTTGGAAAAGCGCAATAGCCCCTTGCTTATGAATCTCCGCAGGGAGGGAATAGCCTGTGAGTGAGACAGATGGTTTTTTAGCCCGCTCGGCGAGATATATCAGGTCAGCGAAGCTGCTCATGGGGGATAAGGATTATGAATCCGCTGTCTCGCGCGCATATTATGCCATGTTCTTCGCCGTTAGCGGGTTATTGTTGACAAAGGGTTTGTCAGCTTCCACGCATAAGGGCGTCTTTTCCGCATTCGGAGAGCATTTCGTGAAGCCCGGTCTTTTTAAAAAGGAGTTCAGCAAGGCGCTCATGCGCGCATTTGAGAAGAGACAGGTTGGCGATTATGAATATACTTATACTATAACGCACGACGAGGCGTCCGCCGTAATTGAAGACGCCGAAAGATTTTTGGACGCCATTGCGCAATATTTGAAGTGTCCGTCCGCTTCACCCGACAACCAATGATCAAACTCTACGACACAACCCTGCGCGACGGAACGCAGGCCGAGGATATCGCATTCTCGGTCGAGGACAAGGTGCGGATTGCCGAGAGGCTCGACGATATCGGCGTGCATTACATCGAGGGCGGCTGGCCGGGTTCAAATCCGCGCGACATCGAGTTTTTCAAGGCCATGAGGGGCGTAAAGCTCGCCAATGCGCGGCTTGCGAGTTTCGGCTCGACCCGGCGCGCCGGGGTAAGCGCTGCGGCTGACGCGAGCGTCAAGGCCCTTCTGGCCTCCAACACGCCGGTTGTCACGATATTCGGCAAGTGCTGGAAGCTGCACGTGGAGCGGGCGCTGCGCGTTACGCTCTCTGAAAACCTCGATATGATAAGCGAGACAGTGGCCTATCTGAAAAAGCGCGCTGACGAGGTCTTCTTCGACGCGGAGCACTTCTTCGACGGTTATAAGGACGACCCTGTATATGCGCTAAAGGCCATAGTGGCCGCGCTCGATGCAGGCGCCGATTATATCGTGCTTTGCGACACCAACGGCGGGGCCATGCCGTTCGAGGTCTCGGCCATAACAGGAGAAGTCGTAAGGCGTTTGGGCAAGGCCGCCAATATAGGCATCCATAGCCACAACGACTCCGAGTGCGCGGTGGCCAATACCCTGCTGGCGGTCGAGGCCGGCGCGACCATGGCGCAGGGCACAATCAACGGTTTCGGCGAGAGGTGCGGCAACGCGAATCTGTGTTCGATAATCCCGGCGCTGCAATTGAAGATGCGAAGGCCGTGCATCAGCGCGGCCCGCTTGAAGAAGCTCCGCGCGCTTTCGCGCTTTGTCTACGAACTGGCGAACCTGCCGCACTTCAAGCACCAGCCATACGTGGGGGAGAGCGCGTTCGCGCACAAGGGCGGCATACACGTAAGCGCCGTCTTGCGCAGCCCCCAGACCTACGAGCATATCAAGCCTGAACTCGTGGGCAACCGCCAGCGCGTTCTGGTATCAGACCTTTCCGGCAGGTCGAACCTGATTTACAAGGCCGCGGAGTACGGGGTTGATATCGAGAGCAGGTCGGAGGCGGTGCAGGAGGTGCTCACCCGGCTTAAGGCCTTGGAGCATCAGGGGTTTCAGTACGAAGGCGCGGAGGCCTCTTTCGAGCTTCTCATGCACAGGGCCTTGCACGAGCGCGAGCGGTATTTCAAGCTCATCGGCTTCAGCGTCATAGACGAGAAGACGAGCGAGGACGAGCCGCCCCGGTCCGAGGCGACGATTAAAATCGAGGTTGACGGCGAGGTCGAGCACACGGCTGCCGAGGGCAACGGCCCTGTCAACGCCCTTGACGCGGCGCTCAGGAAGGCCATCTACAGGTTCTATCCCGCCATAAAGAGCGTCAAGCTCCTCGACTTCAAGGTGCGCGTGGTGGCGGGCGCGCAAGGCACCTCGGCCAAGGTCAGGGTGCTCGTGGAGTCAGGCGACGGCAAGGATAAATGGGGCACGGTCGGCGTCTCTGATAACGTCATAGAGGCCTCGTGGCAGGCCCTTGTGGACAGCCTCGAGTACAAGCTCTTCAAGGACAGGAAGAAGGCAACGAAGGCAAGGATGAGGAAAGATTTGTAGCTCAGACCTTCAGGTCTGACTCTCGTCCATTTATTCAGGGCTAATCCCCCCTTTACAAAGGGGGAAGTCCATGTCCTGAGCTACGCCTCAGCCCTGTCGCAATTACGCGGTAGATTACAGCCCGCAGGTGCCCATGGAACGCGAGAGCAGATACGGCGCATTCCTCTTGTTGATGCTCGTTTTCGCGGGTGTCTTTTTCCTCGCTCATTTTGCCATGCGCTCCAACGCCGGCACCAGGCCGGTTATAGTCTTCGCGGCCCGGCCGGCCTCCCTTTCGCAAGGCCTTGCCGCCCCTTCTCCTGACCGTAAATCCATTGCAGACAAAATAGTCAAATCCGTTAATCGAGTCTCTACCCGGCCGAGCCATGAAGACCGGAGTACGCAGGAGACAGCCTTCCCGGGCTTTCCGGTCGATATAAATTCGGCAGGTGTGGACGAGCTTATGAAGGTGCCCGGCATAGGCCCGAAGACCGCCCGCAGGATAGTCGAAAAAAGGGCTGAGACGGGCGGATTTCGCTCAATAAATGAATTGACAGGCGTACAAAGGATTGGTAGAGTTAGACTTGACAGCATCCGCAGATATATTACCGTGAACGCCGTTAGACCGGCCGAGGGATAGGTTTGTGTAACTATCGGTAATATCAGGCTTTTCAAGGCGTAAGGTTGGATAAGCCCGCTCCTTTCAGCGTCTTAAAGGCGGCTTTGAGGTTGACTATGGCTGAAGATCTGATAGATAGGTTAAAGAGGAAGGAAGACGAGTTTGACGCGCTCATAGCCGAGGCAAAAAAGGGCGCCTCCGCCATCAAGGACGAGGCCGTTAAGAAGGCCAGAGAGCTCAAGGCCGCAAGGCGCGGCACCATAGAAGATACGGTAAGGGCCGAGGCCGCGGCAAGAGAAGAAGAGACCGGCCTTGAGGTGCGGGGCATCGAGCAGGAGGCTAAGGCTCGCTCGGAGCTCATTCGCAATAGGGGCGGCAAGCGGTTGGCGGCGGCGGCAGCCAAGGTCGTCATTCGCGTCGTGGAGGGCATCGGTGATAAAGGAGATGCGAAAAGTCCAGATAATAGGCCCAAAGGGGACGTTGGATGAGTGCATCAAGACCCTTCACGCCACGTCCGTTGTTCATATAGAGACGGCCGCTCCTGATTCTTTTCTGCACCGGCTGCCCATTGAGAAGGAGAGGCTCCTTGAAAAGGAGTCTCTTGAGCGCTCAAGGGAGACCCTTCGCAACCTGCTCTTTCTTTTAAAGACGCCGCCGGCCGTCCGCACGGCGCACGTCGAAGGCGCGCAGCTCGCCGGCCGCATTGAGTCGGTTGGCCCGGTTGTCGAGCGCGTCAAGGTCATCCGCGCGGAACTCGACGCGCTTACCGAGGAACTCTCCGCCGTAAACAGGTACGAGAAACTGATTATCGGGTTCGCCCCGGTGGTCTCGAGTCTCGGCGGCCTCAAGAACTTTGAGATAGCCGGTCTTACGCTCGAGAAGGGCCGCACAGGCGTCCTCGAACTCCTTGCCGGTGAGATAGACAGGATTACCGAAGGCCGGTTCGAGTTGCACACCACCGATATAGACGAGGCGACGCTCGGCGTCGTAGTAGCCTATGCCAGGACGTACGACGCTCAGATACGTTATCTCCTCACCGGCAAATCCATAAACGAGATAAGGCTTCCGGACGATTACGCCGACCTATCGTTCCTCAGCGCGCTGAAGCTCATGCGGGTGCGTAAGGATGAGCTGCCGCGTCTCATGCGCGAGTACGACAAGGAGCTTGAGCGGGTCTCAAACGAATGGTACGGCGTTGTCAAGGGCATGCTCGTTGCCATAGACGACGCCATCGACGAGATAGGCGTCTTGAACTATGCCGTGCAGACCGGTTTCACGTTCGTGATAGAGGGCTGGATACCCGCCGACCTTCTTGTCGCCCTGCACGAGAGGTTCGCCGGACAATATTCAGGCGCGGTCCTCGTAAGGGAACTCCCAATCACCCCCAAAGAGGCGCATCGCGTGCCGGTCTGCATAGTGAACCCGAAGCCGCTCAGGCCGTTCGAGGTCTTCCTCGGCGCGCTGCCGTTGCCCAGGTACGGCTCCGTCGACCCGACGCCATATGTCGCGGTATTCTTTCCGATCTTTTTCGGGCTTATGGTCGGGGACGTCGGCTACGGCGTGGTCATCCTCGCCATCGGTCTTCTGTTGCGGCGTAGGTTCCGTTTGAAGGAGAAACTGCGCGACATAGCGACCGTCCTCGCCATATCAAGCGTATCCGCGATTATCTTCGGTGTCCTCTTCGGGGAGTTCTTCGGCGACCTCGGCATGCGCCTCGGTCTCATGCATCCGCTCGTCATACACAGGGCCGAGGCCCTGAAGACGATGATGGGGATAACCCTCGTCATAGGGGCGGGACACGTGATGCTCGGCGTGATAATCGGCGCGGCCAACCAGTTCAAACGCCGTCATATCGGCCACGCCTGCGCCAAGCTCGCCTATCTTGCAGCCATCGTCTCGTTCCTTGTCGTTATCTGCGCCGTGCTCGGGGCGGCGCCAAAAGGCGTTGTCGTGCCGGGTGTAGTCTCGCTCGTCATATCGGTCGCCGTGCTATCTGCGCTTGAAGGCGCGCTCGGGCCGATAGAGATGATCAAGGCCGTCGGCAACATCCTCTCTTATGTCCGTATCATGGCCGTTGGCACGGCCTCGGTCGTCATGGCGAACGTCGCAAACAGGATAGGCGGCCTGTCCGAGAATATCTTTGTCGGCATACTTATAGGCGGGGCGATACACGCGTTGAATATACTCCTGTCGCTGGTCAGCCCGGTGATACAGTCGATGAGGCTGCAGTATGTGGAGTTCTTCAGCAAATTTTTCGAGGCCGGGGGCATCAGGTATGCGCCGTTCAGAAAGAGATAGCGTCCGGATGAATTTCAGTAACTAACAGGTCGCTGTCTGGCCGCTCGCCAAAGGCGAGCAATACAAATGATTAACTTCATTACCAGCTGACAACGTCAGCAAAACTCTCAATACGTCATTCCCGAGGTCTTTGTAGGGAATCCAGTCTCTGTGAAATCACCGGCTTATGGATTCCCGCCTTCGCGGGAATGACGACATAAAGCAGCGCTAAAGGAGGCACAAATGGATAAGGCCCTTATTTCAATGGCGGCTGCAATAGCGATAGCCATCCCGGCTATCGCCACTGCATGGGCGCAGAGCAAGATCGGCAGCGCGGGCGCAGGCGCGCTCGCCGAGAAGCCGGAACTCTCCGGCACCATAATCATACTCGTGGCCATCCCTGAGACGATAGTCCTTCTCGGGCTTGTCGTGGCGTATCTGATACTCTCTTAATCCCGGAGCAACAGGCCGCGACTTCCCCCTTTTGTAAAAGGCGCCAAAGACATAACAACGGGGGCGGGGCACCCGCGCCAAGAGGCGACCCCCCTTTATAAAGGGGGGTGTTTTTCTCCTTCCCCCTTATCAGGGGGTAAACTCCTCTTGTGCGCTAACGTGTGTCTTTGGCGCCCCCTGATAAGTGGAGGTTGGGATGGGTTAGCTCGTAGGGCGGGCGCACCACGTGATTTACAGAGGTCATCAACCGGCATTTTGGCGGGTACTGCCCATCTATATGACTATGAACAACAACCATGAAAACGACGTCCTTATAAGGGCGCTTGAAGCCGACGCCGTCGCGCAGTCGAAGGGCATTATCAGGGCTGCCGAGGACGCGGCCGCAGAGATGCTCAGGCAGGCCCATGCCGAGGCCGAGGCCTTCGAAGCCGAGAGGGTTGGCGCGCTTCAGGCGGGCCTTGAGCGCGAGCGCGGGGTCAGGCTCAGCAACGCGCGGCTTCTTGCAAGGGCTGTCTGCCTGAAGGCCAGACAGGAGGCCGTGGAAGCGGTTCTGGAGGCGGCGTGCTCGTGTCTGTGCGCGTTGCCGTCTTCCGAGCATGCAAGGCTTATTCGCGGCCTTTACGACGGATTGAAGGCCGAGTGGCCGTTTGACGAGCCGCCTGTCGTCCTTGTAAACCCGCGCGACGTCGCGCTCCTTCGGGACTATGGCGTGGATGCAAGGCCGGATGAGACGGTCATTGTTGGGGTTATTTTTGTAGCCCAGGACGGCAAGGTCAGGTACGTAAACACCGTCGCCTCCCGGCTGAAGATGATGAGGTCCGGCCTCGTGCCGATGATAGACGCGGCCCTTTTCAGCGATGCAGAGCAGGAGGGCTGATGGACCTGTCCTACTTCAACGCAAGGCTGCGCGGGATGCGCGGCAGGCTCATACGCAAGGCTGATTATGACGGTTTTGCCGCGCTGCCGGGCCTTGAGCAGTATGCCGAGCGTTTGCGCGCCACTGCCTACGGCCCGTATGTAGAGACCGCCTCATCCCGCATGGAGCGGCTTGACGATATCATCGCCGCGGCCATACGAGCCGGGCTTGCAGCTTCGTTCGCTGATATGCAGGATGCCGCGCCGCCGGAGGCTGCCGTGTATATCCGGTCGCTTCTCTCCGTCTGGGAGGTCTATGACCTGAAGGCCATAGTCCGGGCCGTATCGCGCGCCATAAAGCCGGAAGAGGCGTTAGATACGCTCGTGCCGGCCGGGGAGTTCGACAATGCCGCGATAAAGACCCTTCTTACGAACTCGAAGGACGTGCCCGACCTGGTAAGTTTTCTTGAGACGTGGGGCTCGCGCTATGCGCGGCCCCTTAAGGACGGGCTTGCCGCGTATGGGAAGAACGGCTCGACCGCGGCCATGGAACATAACCTCGACGCCGTTGGGGTTGCCGCGGCGCTCAAGGAGCTTCCCGCGTCCTCGACGGACGCCGCGGTCATACGCTGGATTATCGCCTCGCGCATCGACGCGCAAAACGTCATGACGCTCTTAAAGGTATGCGGCGAGGGCGCGGTCGGGATGGACGCGGCGTTGCTCTTTCTCGACGGCGGCACAAGGCTTGGCAGGAAGACCTTCTCAAGTCTCATTGCCTCGAAAGACAGGGACGAGCTTCTGGCCGCGCTCGCGTCGGCCCTTGACGACGCCGGGTGGAAGGCCGTCATAGCCGGGGCTGACGCGGATGAACCGGGCCTGCTTGAAGAGCAATTGAATTGCGCCGGGGACGCGCATCTGCGCAGGCTCGCGGTTATCGAGCCGCTCTCCATCGCGCTGGCGGCCTCTTACATGCAGATGAAGGCGCGTGAGGCGAAGAACCTGCGCGTCATCGCCCGCGGCATAGCGTTCGGCATACCGGACGAGGTCTTGAAGAGGTATATCGTATATCCGATGTAGGCGTTTGATATGGATTGGATAGGGGATTGGCGATATGGGAAGCGGGAGGTGGTAAAGACTTACCGTCCGTTGCTTTTCCACCCTCTTTGTAAGGACGGGATGCGGGATGAGTTTATGATTTTACCGCCCCCCGCGTCCCACTTCCCATCTCCCAATCATCTCGGGCCTGTTGCGCCGGATAGCCGGAACAATATCTGTTTGTTGCAGAGGTGGCAATGGCTGGTTTTCTTGTGATAACGGCGCCGGGCGCTTCGCTCGGGTTCAGGTGCGCGGGGCTCGATACCTTCGAGATAGGGCCGCATGAGAACATATCCGCGCTCCTCTTGCGCCTTCAGGAGGAAGGCAAATACGGCCTCATAGCCGTCGAAGACCGGCTCATGCTCGCGGTCTCGGATATTGTTTCAAAAAGAATACGGAAGAAGGGCGTGCCGATAATCGTGCCGATTAACATACCCGAGAAGTGGGGAGAGGTCGAGTACGGCGAGTCTCCGGTAGTGAGGCTCATCAGGAAGGCGATCGGGTATCAGATAAAGATAAAAAAATAGGAGGTGGGGTAGTATGTGGTAAGAATTTTTTACCACCACGCACATCCTACGTCCTACCTCCGTCTTATCGTTCCCACGCTCCAGCGTGGGAACGCAGCCACGGACGCTCCGGCGTCCCGTTGGGATGAGATGAGACGCAGCGTGAATTGAAGCCATCGAGCGTATAACTTTTTCATCGATAACAGACAACTGACAACCGATAACCGATTATGAGCGAAATCAGAGGAAAGATATACGGCGTTGCCGGGCCTACGGTCATTGCAAAGGGCATGGACGGGGTGAAGATGAATACCGTCTGCCTCGTGGGCAACTCGGGCCTGCTTGCGGAGGTCATCCGCATCAGGGAAGGCCTTGCCACGCTCCAGGTCTACGAGGACACCGGCGGGCTGACCGTAGGCCAGGAGGTCGTCAGTCATGCAAAGCCGCTTACGGTTCTGCTCGGTCCCGGCCTGTTGAGCAATATATACGACGGCACGCAGAGGCCGCTATATAAAATCAAAGAGGCGGGCGGGGATTTCATCGGCAAGGGGCTCAAGGTCTCGCCCATGGATACTGCAAAGCCGTGGCCTTTTATTCCGTTGAAAAAACAGGGTGACGCCGTTACCGAAGGCGACGTGCTCGGCACGATACAGGAGACCGAGTGCATCAGTCACAAGGTCATGGTCCCGCCGGGGGTAAGCGGCACGGTAAAAACCATAGCGTCTGCCGAGGTCTCGGGGCGCGCCCCGGTTTGCACGTTCGAGGACGGCTCGTTCGTAAACCTGTATCAGGACTGGCCCGTGAGAAAGCCCAGGCCGTTTATTGCGAAGCTGCCGCCGTCCATGCCTTTTATAACAGGTCAGCGCATGTTCGACACGCTTCTGCCCGTTGTCCTCGGGGGCACGGCCATAGTGCCGGGCGGGTTCGGCACGGGCAAGACCGTGGTCGAGCAGACGATTGCCAAATACGGGCGGGCCGACATAGTCATATATATCGGCTGCGGCGAGCGCGGCAACGAGATGACCGAGATATTGACGGACTTCCCGGCTCTCAAAGACCCGGTCACCGGTCTGCCGCTCAGTCACCGCACCGTCATCATAGTCAACACCTCGAATATGCCGGTCGCCGCAAGGGAGGCGTCTCTTTTTACCGGCGTGACAATCGCCGAGTATTACAGGGATATGGGTTATAACGTCGCGCTTCTGGCCGACTCCATCTCGCGTTGGGCCGAAGCCCTGCGCGAGATCTCATCCCGGCTTGAGGAGATGCCGGGCGAGGAGGGTTTCCCTCCGCATCTTGCCACGCACCTGGGCAGTTTTTACGAGCGATCGGGCAAGGTAAGGTGCCTTGGGCCTGAAGATAGATACGGCTCAATCACGGTCATAAGCGCGGTCTCGCCCCCGGGCGGCGATTTTTCAGAGCCTGTGACCCAGGCCTCGCTCCGATTCGCGGGCGCACTGTGGGCGCTCGATCCCGACCTCGCATACCGCAGGCACTTTCCGGCAGTCAACTGGCAGGCCTCTTTCAGCCTCTATTATAACGAGTTGAAGGACTGGTTCACGAAGGAGGTCTCGCCTGAGATGCAGGGCCTGCGACAGCGGTTGTTAAAGCTCCTTCAGCGCGAGAACGAGTTGAAGGAGATAATCCAGATAATCGGGGTCGAGGCCCTGCAGGAATCCGACAGGCTGATGCTGGAAGCCGCCATCATCGCCCGCGACACCTTCCTTAAACAATCGGTCTTTAACGAGGCGGACGCATTCAACTCGTACGAGAAGCAGTTCTGGATGATGAAGGTGATCTTCGCGTTCGCTGACAACGCCGAGGCCGCTTTGAAGAGGGGAGTCTACATAGAAAAGATTATCGACACTCCGCTCCGTGCGGACGTGATGGCCATGCAGGACATACCGAGCATCGGCTTCGCGCAAAAGGCAGAAGCCCTAATCGAAGCGATAGAGCGGGAGTTCGGCGCAGCGGAGTAGGCATAACCCCCTCTTTTTAAAGAGGGGGCGGTGGGAGTTAATGGGGCGGCGTCAGGAGGAAACTCCTGACGCCACGGAATGAGGGAACAGGGGGAGTTAAGTTTCAAGTGCCGCAAAGACTAACCCCACCCGGCCTCCCCTTAGATAAGGGGAGGGGCAAAGACCGAACCCCCTCTTTTTAAAGAGGGGGCGGGGGGAGTTAATGGAGCGGCAACGGAGGAAATTCCTGATTGTAACTCACTCTCCCCTTGTGGGAGGCGCTAAAGGCGCTAAAGACATAACGTTAGCGCACACGACACAACGTTAGCGCATAAGAGGGCCGGGGTGAGGGGGAAATTCCTGACGCCACATAGAATCTCCCCCGCCCCTCACCTCAATCCTCTCGTGCGCCAACATTGTGTTTTTGGCGCCTCCCCAAAGGGGAGAGGAGGTCTTGCCCCTTCTCCCCTTGGCGGGGCACCCGCGCCAAGGGGCGCGGGTCGGGTTGGGATGAGGGGGCGCTGGTTCGATTGTGCAGACCAAATCAGCGATAACACATCAATGGGGTCTCTCATGTCGTCAATGAAAACCAGACAACGGATCTTTTCGGCCCTTATAGGGTTTTCGATGTTGTTTGTCCTGTCCGGCAATTCAAACGCCGCTGAAAAGATATTCATCAAGGAGTACACCTATCAGGCGAGCGAGATCGACAGCAAGGTAACGTCGCGCGCTCAGGCGCTTGAGCAGGCAAAAAGGCTCGTGCTCGAGGAACTCGGCACCTATCTTATTAGCAAGACCGAGGTAAAGGACTTTGCGATATCGAGCGACAAGATTACCGTTCTTACGGCAGGCGTTGTCCAGACCGAGATATTCGACGAGAAATGGGATGGCAAAGAATATTACCTGAAGGCCCGTATAACGGCAGACCCTGACAAGGTGGCAAAGGCCATAGACAAGCTCCGTAAGGACGAAGGCAAAACAAAAGAGCTTGAAGATGCCAAAAAGCGCGCGGATGACGCGTTGGAGGAGATTGCAAGGCTCAAGGCAGAACTTGATGTCGTAAAAGACGATAAATCAAAACAGCTTGAATATGCAAACACAGTCAATACCTTGAGCGCAACGGATTGGTTTGAGAAGGGGTTGGCTTTTGGAAAATCCGAAGATTACGACAACGCAATAGAGGCTTTTTCACAGGCAATCGAGTTTGAGCCATATTACGTCGTTGCCTATATTGTCCGCGGGGTTGCGTATAACATGAAAGGCCAATACGACAGGGCAATTAAGGATTATAATAAGACAATATCGCTGAAGCCGGATTACGCCGAAGCCTACCATTTCCGCGGGGTTGCGTATGCTAATAAAGACCAATATGACAAGGCAATTAAGGATTACAATAAGGCAATATCGCTGAAGCCGGATTACGCCGAAGCCTACTATGTCCGCGGGAATGCGTATTATATGAAAGACCAATACGGCAAGGCAATAGAGGATTTTAATAAGGCCATATCGCTGAAGCCGGATTACGGCCTTGCCTACTTTGGCCGCGGGCTTGCATATAGTATGAAAAGAGAATACAAAAAGGCAATTGCTGATTCTAAAAAGGCCTGCGAGTTGGGTGATGTAGGTGGATGCTTTTTGGAAAGCGAAATGACAAAATGAAGGGTGATGGTATGAAGCTAATAGTACACCAAGTAGACAAAGAAGATGTGTATAGAGATATTGTACGAATACCTGAAGTGTATAGATTGGATGCTTCTGGTAGTAAGATTTCAGAAGGAACGGTATGTAAAATCACAGCTAATGGTCAATCATCTTTCGCCATTTTACGCGGGTTGAAGAATGAAACGAGAAAGGTTATCCGCGTAGATGGAAAACTTCGGGATAAATTAAAGATCAAAGATAAAGATGGCGAAGAGGTTAGATTTGATTTCAAAAAAGTTGGCCTATGTGGTGAATTCATGTGGGCTTGGGATGCCTCCGACCCGGCATACAGAGTGGCGGCTCGTCTTGCTTTACTTTCTGTCATATTAGGTCTGCTTGGGCTCATGTTAGGTGTGTTTGGTGTGTGGAAATGACAATCGCACGGCCGTTGCGGGCCGTGCCTGCCATTTGGTAGTGCGCAATACAAATTCATTCACGGACAGAAAGATGATAACCAAAGAATACCGCACCATAAAGGCCATCGAAGGCCCGCTTGTATTTGCCGAGCGGATAACCGGCTGCGGGCTCGGCGAGATGTGCATCATAAAGCTCGAAGACGGGCAGGCGCGCACCGGGCAGATACTCCAGCTTCAGGGCGACCGCGCCGTCATACAGGTGCTCGAAGGCACGGGCGGGATAGATGCGCTTACCACGAGCGTCACACCCACCGGCGAGACCGCGCGCGTCGGCGTATCCCTCGATATGTTCGGCAGGATATTCAACGGCTTTGGCGAGCCGATGGACGGCCTTCCGTCCATCATCCCTGAAAAATACCTTGAGGTCAACGGTCTGCCCATGAACCCGGCCTCGCGCGACAAGCCGAACTTCTTTGTGCAGACCGGCATCTCGGCAATAGACGGGCTCAATACGCTGGTGCGCGGACAGAAGCTGCCTATATTCTCAGGCGCCGGGCTTCCGGCAAAAGAACTGGCCGTGCAGATAGTCCGTCAGGCCCGTGTTGCCGAGGCTGCGGACTTCTGCGTCGTCTTCGGCGCGATGGGCATCACCTCGCGCGAGGCCTTTTTCTTCCGGAAGGAACTCTCCGAGGGCGGGGCGATGGAGCGCACCATCACCTTCATCAACCAGGCCATCGATCCGGTCATCGAGCGGCTCTTTACCCCGCGCATCGCGCTTGCCACGGCCGAGTACCTCGCCTTCGACAAGGGCTATCACGTCATGGTCGTTCTGACCGACATGACCGCCTATTGCGACGCGCTCCGCGAACTTGGCAGCGCGCGCGAGGAGATACCGGGAAGGCGCAGTTACCCGGGCTACATGTATACGGACCTGGCCTCGCTCTATGAAAGGGCCGGAAGGCTCAAGGGCAGGAAGGGCTCGATTACGCTCATGCCGATACTCACCATGCCCGACGACGACATAACGCATCCGATACCCGACCTCTCCGGCTATATAACGGAAGGTCAGATTGTACTGTCGCGGGCGCTTCACAGAAAGGGCATCTACCCGCCCATAGAGGTCCTGCCGTGCCTGTCGCGGCTTATGAACCTCGGCATCGGCAAGGGCAAGACGCGCGAGACGCACCGCCGTCTCGCCGACGCGCTCTACTCGGCTTATGCAAGAGGCGGCGACGTGCGCCGCCTTACCACCATCGTCGGAGAAGACGGGCTGACCGAGGTTGATAAGGCCTACCTCGTCTTCGCCGACGCGTTTGAGCGCCGCTTTGTTGGTCAGGGCGACGCGGATAGAACCATAGACGAGACCCTCGACCTCGGGGTCGAACTGCTGAAGATGCTCCCGGACAGGGAGCGGGCCGCGCTTACGCGCGGAAAGATCTGATACCTCCCCCTTGACCAGCACCACTTCCCATAATGAGAACATATTGGAATACGAATTGACGTGATAGAAGTGGTGTTAGTCAAGCCCCCTCCCTGTAAAGGAGACCGTTGCATAACTTCCTTAAAGATTGGATTCCCGACTAAAGCCTCGGGAATGACAGACAAAAACACCGATAAATCGTCATTCCCGCGTGTTTCTGGCGGGAATCCGGGACTTAAAAGCCGATTACCGTGCGCTTAGACGCGGTTACGCAAAGATCCCCATAACAAGTGGAGGGTCAGGGTGGGGTCGCTTGGCAGGCGCGATAGGATATAATCCTACGCGTGTGTCATCTCTTCTATCTCGACCGAGGTGTGCCCGTAGCTCTGGAACCTGTTCGTCTTCACCTTTATGTCGCACGGGTTGCAGTGGCCGAATGCGTTGCACGGCCGCGATATGTCCTCAAGCTCGAAGGCAGGGTCGATGATGTTGCCGACCGGCGTCCTGCCTTCGTACAGGTCGCTGTGGCACCTGTAGACAGAGCCGTCGCTGCCGATGATAAGCTCCGTTGTCTTGCACATCACCGTCTTCTTGAATTTCTTCCCGCACGCCCCGTCATACCTGTATGTGCCGTAGAGCCTGCCTTCGTGCTCGCCGAGGAATTCCTTGAACCTGAAGTCGATCCCCGCGTCCTCGCAGCGTTTCTGCGCGTCGCGGACGATCTGCTCCTGCAACGGATGCAACACGCCCCAGATGCCGATGGAAAAGCCCGCGTTCTGCATCTTCAGAACCTTTTCCATGAGCGGGCGAAGCTCCATGACCTGCGGGTGGTAGCTGACGCGGATGGACGCGTAAGGCGATTTACGACGCAGCCTTTCCGGCTTGACGCGCCTTATGAATTCGTCCGTGTCGAATTGAAGGTTGGTGAGTATGTCGATATTGAGCTCGGGTTTTATGTTGTTGATGATATGGATGAAGTCCTTATGGATGGACGGCTCGCCGCCCTGGAGCGTAATCGGCAGGTCGTCCCTTGAATTGATGCGGTTTATGCCGCGAACGGCCTCCGGCCCGGTCAGGCGTTTTTTGACGAAGCCGTCCTCTCCGAACCTGTTGATGCAATAGCTGCACGTAAGGTTGCATGCGAGCGTCATGAAGTAGGCCGAGTAGTTGTAGTGTTCCGGCAATACTATTGGTTTGAGTTCCGTCATAATGGATGCTCCGTTTTAGGGAACCTCTGATTTATTCTTTTTTCTGTCATTCTGAGGAGCGCTTTTGCGACGAAGAATCTCGTAAATAGTTGATTTGTCAAAAAACGAGATTCTTCGCGGAGTTTACACTGAGCGTAAAACAGATTCTTCGCTGCGCTCAGAATGACATTAAGCGAACGTGCTCAGAATGACAACCTTAACGGAATTAATCAGAGCTTCCTGAGGATTTACAGCCCGACAAACCCTTCGAATCTCCTTTCACAAGGCCGCGTACAAGATGGCCGCCCTTGTATCTTGAAGATAGCAGCTCAGGCCTTCAGGCCTGATACCGCTCGTCCAGCGGCCATTTTCAGGGCTAAAGCCCTGAGCAACGCTTATAGGGTGAGCACCGCCCGCCCTATAGGGGAGGGGAGAGCGGTACCCCGTCATTGTCATGCGTTGCCTTGCTCCGGCTCGCGCTCCTGTCTTTTGCGAGCGTCTTTTCAATCGCGTTGAATACCGCCTGCGGCCTTATCGCGTACATGCAAGGCGTCTGTTTCCTGCATACGGTCGAAAGGCACGGCAGGCAGTCGTAGTCGCCGTCCGGCAGCAGCTTTACGCCGTCTTTCACGTAGACCTCGCTTGCCAGGGTCGGGCCGAAGAACGAGACTATCTTCTTGTCAAGGGCGTGGGCGATGTGCAGGCCCAGGCTGTCGTTGGTGACGAGCAGCCTGCATGAGTTTATCCAATCGATATAGTCTTCGAGGGATTTAAGACCCTGCTGCCAGCTTATGGTGTATTTGTCTCCGGCGAGCTTGGCCAGCTCGTGCCAGTACTCGGGCGGCCATGCTTTAATGGGCCACTTCTCGCCCACGTGGTGGTTGAACCCGATGTCGAACTGCACCTTCGAGGTTGGCTTGTAGCCTATGATGGGCCGCTCGCCGCGCCACTCGCCGCCGACCATCTCGAAGAGGACGTCCTCCCAGTACCGGCCGTGCGAGACCTTGTCCTGCTGGTTCATGCAGATGTCGAGGACCTGCGGGCTGCCGTCGTAGGCGTTTGTCTCATCGGACTCCGTGTCGAAACGGAAGCCGTATCGCCGCCAACCGATGAGCGAGTCGGCGAGCGCGCAGATGCCGGCAACCTTTTCGAGGTTGATGATGGTGTCGAACCTCTCGGCCTTGAGCTGCAGCACGGTCGTGAGGTCATAGGGCAGTATCCGCGCTATGCGCGGGTTGCCCTTGAGGAGCGAAATGGCCTTCTCGTCCACGAGCCACGTGACGTGCGCGTCCTTGAAGTGGTTCAAGAGCACGGTAGAGCGCAGCACGTCGCCCAGTGACGTGACGCGGCTTATCTCGTTGACGAGTGTCTCGGAGTACCCGAGCTTTATGATAAGGACCTTCTCTTTTCTTTTAAGATTCACTTTCGTAAGGCGGCGCAGGTTGAGGAGTTCGTGATGCGGGATAGGATCGACGCTCATATCCGCAATACCTCCTGTTTGTTCTCGCGTTTACAGAGTTTTAAATAGCATGGTTTGCCGCCATTGCGGCCTTTCAAAAGTCCTTATTGGGCCTGTAAAACGTCTTGTGCAGCGGCGTGAATCGAGCCGCCCGCTAGGTTTTGCCCATCTCCTTCTCGATGAAGACCTCCTCGGTGTGCTTGAACCGTTCAAGGACAAAACTCTCGTAGACCCCGCGTATCGTGTCGAGGATGGAAAACTTCATCGGGTAGATGCGCTCTTTTACGAGGAAGGCCTTAACGACGTAATATGCAATAAAGTACAGGCGCGTGAACGGCAGCTTGATGAGCCTCTTTACGACGAAGTTGCGGGTCGATGGCGCCCACAGGCAGACCGTCGCAAGCAGTGACAGGTTGCGCTGCATCAATTTCTCTTCCTTTGTAAAGCACGTAAGCGGCGAGGTCGATTGATAGCTCATATGCAGATTGTCGAAGTTTCCGTCGAACGCGCCCTGCGCGATCGCGTATTTGGCGAGTTCGGTCTCCGGGTACGGGAAGAAGAGCGGAAACTCGCCGAATGTGACCTTGCATCGCAGGTTCAGGTCGAGCGATTCGATATCCTCGGCAAGCGAGGTGCCGGGTATGGCGAAGATGGTGTTGGAGAAGGTCGGGACCCCGTGTTTGGCGCACAGGTCGAAGGCCGCGGTCATCGTCTCCTTCGTCATGTTGCGCTTCAGCACGTCGTTGCGCACGCGGTCGTTGCCGCTCTCTATGGACATGGACATGGACGCAAGCCCGGCGTTCTTGAGCTTCAGCAATATCGGCTCGGTAAGGAGGTTTGCCCGCATGAGGCAGTGGAAGGGCAGTCCGATCTCCTGTTTATACCTGATAGAGAATTCGTCGAGCCATGCGTCGTCCTTCATCACAAAGATATCGTCGTAGAACTTTATGAACTGCGTGGGCCAGCGCGCCTTCAGGTCTTTAAGCTCGGCGATTACGCGCCCGACGCTCATGCGCGAGCCGAGCGTGCCGTTGCCCTTGTAGAACATATTGTATTTGTGGTTGAAGCAGTAGGTGCACTTGTAGGGACAGCCGCGGCTGACCATGAAGCTCCGCATCGGGAACCTGCCGAGGCGCGTGGTCGAGTAGAAGAGGTCGCGGTCGAGAAACGGCAGGTCGTCGAGCGCGGCCCTGCGCTCGCGCACGACCGGCGGACGGCCCTTGACAAAGTTCTTCTTCGTGACGATATTCGGTATCTCGTCGAACGAGGCCTTCTTTTCAACTGCGTCGAGAAGTTCCGGCCACGCGTCGTCGCCTTCGCCCACGCACAGGGCGTCGAACGGGTATCTCTCTATCATCTCAGGGAAGAAGGTCGCGTGAGGCCCGCCGATGACCGTGAATATGTCATTGTTAATGTCCTTGATGACCGCGTTGGCCGCGATATAGTATTTGTGCTCGCCCGTCTTGGCGCTGAAGGCCGCGATGTCGGGCGCAAAGGCGCGGACCTTCTCCTTCAGGTCCCTGTCCGCAAGCACGCAGATCGAGGTCGTATGTCCGCGTCTTTTGGCCATGGCCGACAGGAGCATGATGCCCATCGGGTCTATGTATTCGACGTCCTTTATAACGAAGAGTATCTTCATCTTTTTTCGCCTTTATTTCGTATTGGCGTGACCGGGCTTTCGGATAATCTCTTATGCCGCCGTAACCCTGCGGCCGCTCATGCTGTATTGAGCGCGCCCCTTTATGCGCACGTCCCAGAAGAGCGTGAGTATCGCCTTTGCCACGCTTATCACGTTCCTGGGCGCGAAGGCCTTGCTCGCGCCGCTTGCCCTCGGTATTATCGTTACGCCGACTTCGACGTACGTGGCGCCGGAGCGCAGGAGCCTGACGAGTATCGCGGCCATGTATGCGAAACCCCATGTCTTGAGAGGGCATCTCTTGAGGAGCGCGCTCTTTATGACGCAGGTGCCGTTGTAGTAGCGCAGTCTCAGGCTGAAGAGCGTGTTGATGAGGCTGACGAAGAGCAGGGATATCGCCTGGCGCGCCAGCGGCCTTACGTGCTGATTCGCGGTGTATGGGATGACGACATCAGCCGCGCCCGCAAGCCGGAAGACCCTGGTGATGGCCTCGGCCGGTATCTCGTTGTCGCCCGGCACCATGATGATATATTCCATGGCAGCGAGCCTTACGCCCTCCGTGTAGTTGTACCCGAAACCCATGTTCTTCGGGTTATGCACGGCGCGCACGGACGGCTCGACTTTTTTTATCTCGTCTACGACCTGCCCGGTTGAGTCGGTAGAGCCGTCGTTGAATATGATGATTTCATGACCGCTGAAGCGGCCTGACGCAACGAGCGCGGCCTTGATGGCGTCTACCGTCCCTCTGATGTTTTTTTCTTCGTTAAGGCACGGGACGATTATGGAGATTGTCGGTTTTGTCATATTTTAATGTCCTGTCAAAAGAGGTGCGCAGACCTATAGCGCAGACCAACAGGACTGCATCCAGTCAGGGCTAAAGCCCTGAGCTACGGGTAGACGGTATCTCAGGGTCGGTCTCCGCGCTTTTCAATGCCTCTGTGCCCCTGCCTCGCAATACGGGGGCTGAACTGCGTTGCATCGTGCCTCGCCTTCAACGTCTTGCGAGCGGCGGCTATTATCTCGTCTTTGCCCGGATAGTATAGCTTTTCCAGCGCCGGGCTTGCCGGGGTAGGGCACTCCGGCAGGTTTATCCTTACGGGAGCCGCCTTGAGCGCGCCAAAGGCCTCTTCCGTTATATTCGCGATTATCTCGGCGCCTATGCCGCACGTCTGCCAGCCGGTGTCGGCCACCACGAGCCGTCCGGTCTTTCTGACCGATTCGAGTATCAGCGGCGTATCGAGCGGCTTTAACGCGCGAAGGTCTATTACCTCGGCGTCGATTCCTTCGGCGGCAAGGGCCTCGGCCGCTTGCATGGCCTCGAAGACCATCAGCGAGAGCGCGATTATGGTGACGTCGCTGCCCTGTCTTCTTATTATCCCCTTGCCGATGGGCACTGTATACGGCTTTTCCGGTACGTGTCCGACGTGGTCGTAGAGCCAGCGGTGTTCGATGAATATGACGGGGTTCCCGTCGTAGACCGCGCTCCGAAGAAGACCTTTTGCGTCGTACGGGTTTGCGGGCATGACGACCTTGACCCCGGGGGCGTGCGTAAAGAGCGATTGCAGGCTCTGCGAATGCTGCCCTGCGCTGCCCCAGCCGCGCCCTATGATTGAGCGTATCGTCATTGGCACGCTCACCGCCCCGCCGAACATATAATGCCACTTCGCCGCGTGGTTGATGAGCTGATCCATGGTCAGCGGGACGAAATCGACTCGCATGTGCACGAATATGGGGCGCATGCCCGTAAGGGCCGCGCCTATGGCTATGCCTGTAAGGGCGTTTTCAGCAAGCGGGGTGTCCATGACGCGCTCCCTGCCGAACCTGAGGTGCAGGCCTTTGGTCGAGCCGAAGACCCCGCCCGCGTCGTCAACTCCTTCGCCCATGACAAAGACGTCCTTGTCCGCCTCGAGCATCTGGGCCGTCGCCTCGTGGAGGGCCTCTTTGTACGTAAGCCCGCGCAGCCCGGCCGCCGCGCCGCCCGCCTTCTCAAACTCGGTCTTGTTGCCGTATGTTTTAGTCCATGGCATGGTTTTGCCCCGCGTATACGTCGCTCAGGAGGTCTGAGGCCCCAGGAAAGGGACTGGCCTTTGCAAAGGCCACGGCCGTGTCTATCTCTTTATCTATAATCGTTGCCGTCTCGCTCATCTCTTCATCCGTCATTGCGCCGCATTCAAGAAGGCGCGCCTTGAAGGTCCTTATCGGGCACCTGTCGAGCCAGTCGAATAGCTCGTCCTTTGGGCGGCATCCGTTCTCAAAGTCTGCGTTCGGCCCGACGTGCCCTTTCCACCTGTAGGTGATGGCCTCGATGAGCGAGGGCTCGCCACCGTCGCGCGCATTGGCGATTGCCGCTCCGGCGGCCTCGTACACGGCAGTCACGTCGTTGCCGTCTATGCAGACGCCGTGCGCGTCGAATGCGGCGGCAGCGCTTGAAATCCTGCACGAGGCCTGTCTTGCGGCCTGCGGCGAGTTGGTGGCGTAGAAGTTGTTCTCGCAGACGAATACGACCGGCAGTCTCTTGAGGGCCGCGAAGTTGAAGGACTCGTAGAAGACGCCCTCTTCGGACGCGCCGTCGCCGAAGAATATCACCGTCACCCGGCCGTCGCCCCGTATGCGCGAGGCCAGCGCCGCGCCAACGCCCATGGGTATGCCGCCGCCGACTATGGCCGATGTGCCGAGGATGCCGTTCTTGACGTCTATGACGTGCATGCTCCCGCCCTTGCCCCGGCTGCACCCGGTCTTCCTGCCGTAGAATTCCGCGAAGAGCGGGGCCATGGCCGACCCTTTGGCAAGGCAGTGTCCGTGGCCGCGGTGGTTCGAGAAGACGTAGTCCTTCTCTTCCAGGCGCATGCAGACCCCGGCGGCTATGGCCTCCTGCCCGATGCACAGGTGCACCGGGCACTGCATCTCCTGCTCAGGGTATAGCGCGGCTATCCGCTCTTCAAAGAGCCTGATACGGAGCATGGACGTGTACATCTTTACAAGCACGGCTTTTTCGATTTCTGTCTGTGCCTGATGGCGTACGGCTCTTTTCATCTCGTCTCCGTCGTCTGCGTTGCGGCGCGGCGCGCGTTGAATCAAATAAAGTTTACGTGCGGGTTAGGGTTCTTGAGTTCCCAGAGGTACCTGTTGACCTCGTCCATGCGGCAGTTCACGCGGCATGCGTCCGTATTGAGTTCCTCGGCCACGAGCCGTGTTACGGCCGCGCGCTTCGGACCGTTCCATATCTCCTCAAAGCTCGTTTCGTAGATATTTCCGTAGAGGAAGCGTTTGTCGTTCAGAAACGCGCTGCAGCCCCAGACCCCGCCTCCCGCGTCCACGTACGTCCAGAACGGCAGGGCAAGGCATCTTTCGTACCTGCGGCGGTCTTCTTCAAGTTTGCGCATGGCGTTCGACCTGAAGACGACGTTGAAGCCGTTGCCGGATATCTCCTTCAATTCGGCCTCAAGGTGCAGGTAATCGCCGTATTTGAACTCGCTGTACTTGCGCGTGATGCTCTTCAGGTGCTGTGAGTAGGACTTTATAACGAGATAATCCGCCCCTATGTCTTTTGCGATATGCGCAAGCTCGACGGCCTCGCGCGCGTTCTCGGGCAGGAGTATCAACTGCATGCCGATAGTGGAGCCGGTCTTCTCGCGGTTGCGGAACCTGACCGCGCCGGCGATGTTTTTGATAGTCTTGTCGAAGTCTTCTTCAGAGGTGCGGTGAATAGCGGCGTACGTCCTGGGTGTCGCGGCGTTGCAGCTTATCTTTATCCACGTGATGGACGGCAGGGTCTTTGTGAAAATCTTCCCGGTGAAGAGGACGCCGTTGGACGTTATGGCAACGTCTATGCCAGAGGTCTTTGTGTGGTTTATGATTTCCGTTATGTCCTTGTGCAGGAAGGGTTCGCCCTCGCCCGCGTACATGACGGATTTGAGGCCGAGCCCGGCCATCTCGGTCAGGCGCTCCTTAAGCGCGCCGGTCTCAAGGCTTCTCGGTTGATACTCCATATAGTCGAGGGCGCAGTAGGTGCACCTGTGGTTGCATGCGCCTATGGGCGAGAGTTCGGCGTATATGGGGTAGACGTCAACGCCCCTTGCCCAGTCCCCGACGCGCTGCGGATGGTAGATAAGCTTGTGCGAGTCAATCCTGTACTCGTCCATGGTTGAGGAGATGCGGCCTGAGTGCGGAAAACGCCGCTGCTTCAGTCAGTGATGTCCGGGTGGCGGTCTGCGATGAGAGAGTAGACGAGGGGGGTGGATGATCGTGATGTACTCCGTGTGTAAGTTATTATATCGGAATTTTACCGGATGTCCAGCAGGCACATCTCTTTTTTTGTGCCGCCCTCGTCAAATCCCTCCTACCCCCCCCCTTTTCTAAGGGGGGAATTGCAAGTCTCCTTGACATTCTACAGCTTGTCGAATAAAATTGAATCAGGCGGCAATCCGCCCGGAAATAAGGAGGCAATATGGCAATAGACCCTGTCTGCGGCATGACAATCGAGCCTTTAAAGGCAAAGGCCACGAGCGTATACAAAGGCGAGACGATATATTTTTGCAACCCCGATTGCAAGGCGAAGTTTGACAAGGCGCCTGAGATGTACATGGCTGCAAGGCCTGCTCAGCCAGCCGGGGCCGCGCATGCCCATGATAAGGGCGTGATGGTCAAAGATCCTGTCTGCGGCATGACAATTGAGCTTGTAAAAGCAAAGGCCACGAGCGCCTATAAGGGCGAGACGGTTTATTTCTGCAACCCCGGCTGCAAGGTGAAGTTTGACAAGGCCCCTGATATGTATATGGCAGCAAGGCCTGCCGCCATGCCGCACTCTGATGCGGCCGCATCCGGGGAGATGGCAAAAGACCCGATATGCGGGATGGTAGTTCCAAAGGAGCGCTCCATCAAGACCGAGTCCGGGGGCAGGACATATTACTTCTGCTCGGACGGCTGTCTGCGCACGTTCGAGGCGCCGGAGGCCGAGCTCAAGTCGATGAAGAAGCGGGTCGCCGTGGCCCTTGCCGGAGTGCTCGTGCTTGCGGTGCTGCGCGCCGCGCTCTTTCTCGGGCTTGCCGCTGGCGCGACGGTGCTTACATGGGTGCCAATCCCGTGGCTTCCGTGGTTCACGTGGCCGGTCTGGCTCTTCATCGTAACGACGCCGGTGCTCGTCTTCGGCGGCAGGGACTTCTTCGTTGGCGCGTGGCACGCCATAAAAGACCGTTCCGCGAACATGGACCTGCTCATCGCGCTCGGCACGTCCACGGCATATATCTACAGCACGGTCGTGACGTTCCTTCCGGACATCCTGCCGGTTGAGGAGAAGGCCGTATACTATGACGTAGCAGCCATCATCATCGCCTTTGTGCTCCTCGGCAAGTACATGGAGGAGATAATCAAGAAGAGGTCTTCGGCTGCCGTAAGAAAGCTGCTGGACCTCCGCCCGCAGACCGCGCGCGTGATAAGGAACGGCGTTGAGACGGAGGTCCCGGCGGAGTCCATCCAGAAAGACGAGATAGTCGCGGTAAGGCCGGGCGAGAAGGTCCCGGCGGACGGCGTCGTTACGGAGGGACATTCATCCATAGACGAAAAACTTATAACGGGCGAGTCGATACCGTCGGAGAAGGAGGCCGGAGACGCGGTGACCGGCGGCACTCTCAACAAGACCGGGACCTTCAGGTTCAGGGCGGCGCGGGTCGGCGCCGAGACGACGCTTGCCCAGATAATAAAGCTCGTGGAGGAGGCGCAGTCGTCTACGGCCCGCATCCAGAGGCTTGCCGACAAGGTGGCGTCATACTTTGTCCCGGCCGTGGTCGGCGCGGCCTTCGCCTCCATCATACTCTGGTCGGCCTTCGGTGACTTTACCACGGGCCTGCTCTCGTTCGTCGCCGTGCTCATCATCGCCTGTCCGTGCGCCCTGGGCATAGCCACTCCCGCCGCGCTCATGGTGGGCGTTGGCAAGGGCGCGGAACTCGGCATACTCATACGCGGGGCCGAGTATCTGGAGAGGGCGGCCAAACTCAACTGTGTCGTCTTCGACAAGACCGGCACGCTTACCAAGGGCGAGCCCGAGGTGACTTCGGTCATTGCCGCAACAGGGGTAAGCGCCGAAGACCTGCTCCTGACAGCGGCCGTCGCGGAGAAAGGCTCGGAGCATCCGCTCGGCGAGGCGATTATCAAGAGGGTCAGGATGGCGGGCGCGGCGATACCCGACGCCGAGCGTTTCGAGGCCGTGCCCGGCCACGGGGTCAAGGCGTTTTATAAAGGCGCCTGGATAATCATCGGCAACAGGCGGCTTATGAATGAAATCAAGGTCGATATCGGGCAAAGCGAGGCCGAGATTGTCCGGCTCGAAGAGGCCGGCAATACCGTCATGCTCGTGGCGAGGCAGGGCGCCTTCTACGGGGCCATAGCCGTTGCCGACACCCTCAAGGAGCACGCGGCGGAGGTGGTGGCCGAACTCAAGCGGGAGCGCATCGAGGTCATCATGCTCACGGGCGACAACGAGCGCACTGCAAAGGCCATTGCCGCAAAGGCAGGGGTGGACAGGGTCGTGGCGAACGTCCTGCCCGGGGACAAGGCAGCGGTCGTAAAAGAGTTGCAGGCCGCTGGAAAGGTCGTCGCCATGGTCGGCGACGGCATAAACGACTCGCCCGCGCTCGCCCAGGCCGATATCGGCATAGCCATCGGCAGCGGTTCGGACGTGGCAAAGGAGACGGGCGGCATAATACTGGTGCGCGACGACCTGCGCGACGTGGTAAGGGGGATACGCCTTGCGCGCGCAACCATGCGTAAGATCAAGCAGAACCTTTTTTGGGCGTTTGCCTATAACACCGTCGGCATACCCATAGCGGCCCTCGGCCTCCTGAATCCGATAATCGCGGCCGCAGCAATGGCCCTGTCGTCTCTGTCCGTGGTCACCAATTCGGCGCTCCTTAAAAGGGTGCGGATATGAGGGAGAAACTGATGGGGGCACGTCAAGCGGCGTGGCTCTGGGATTTAGCCTGATAGGATGCAGACCTGAAGGTCTGCGCTACGTCCTTTTTGCAGCTCAGGGCTTCAGCCCTGATGAAGCCTGTTTGTTTCCCTGACCCGATGGTCATCTCATAAGGAGGTTGTTACCAATGATAAGAAGGCTCTTTCTCGGTTTCGTGTTATTATCTCTGCCTGTTGCCGCTTACGCGGCCGGGCCGGAGCGCGCCCTCGGCAGCCTCAAAAACGGCGAGGCCGTTTTTAACGTCAACTGCGCCAAATGCCACGGGCTGAAGGGTTCGGGCACGGACAAAGGCCCGCCGCTTGTGCGCAAGATATACGAACCGAATCATCATTCCGACCTCTCATTCTATTGGGCGGTGGAGCGCGGGGTGCGCTCGCATCACTGGTCTTATGGCGATATGCCGCGGATTGAAGGCGTATCAAAGGCGGATACCGGTGATATAATTGCCTATATACGCGCCTTGCAGAAAGAGGCGGGTATATACTGACGGAAGACAGGAGGTGGGGGGGGCGGGTGGGGGCTGACGCTGCTCGCCCCTACAATTACCGGCAGCCATTCATCTCCGGCATACAACCCTTATGGGCAAACTGAAAAATATAATTCTCGCCAGACTTCTTACTAGATTTCCGCGGCTTTTCGACAGGTCCGTTGAGAAGGTCGCGCCCTTTCATGTCGAGGGCGTGCCGTGGACGCCGTTTACAAAGCCCCTTACCGCAGCCCGTATCGGCCTTGTGACGACCGCAGGCGTGCATCTGGTTGGCCAGAAGCCTTTCAATATGATTGACCGCGACGGAGACCCGTCATTCAGGGAACTGCCTTCGGATACGCCGCTCGGCAATTATACGATAACCCATGACTACTACGACCATGCGGACGCGGACAGGGATATAAATGTCGTCTTTCCCATAGAGCGCCTGGCTGAGCTTGAGGCCGCCGGGGCAATAGGCGGCCTCGGCGCCGTCAACTATGGTTTCATGGGGCATATAGACGGGCGCCACATAGAGACGCTCATTAAAGAGACGGGCCCGGAAGTGGCGCGAAGGTTGGTTGGTCAGGGCGTGGATGCGGTCGTCCTGACCCCCGGGTGAGGGCTGTGCAATCGGTCCGTCGGACTGATACAGAGGGCGATTGAGGGTGCGGGCATACCAACGGTCGCAATCTCCATCGTGAGAAGGTTCACGCAGGAGTCCGGCTCGCCGCGCGCGGTCTTTGTCAAGTGGCCGATGGGCCATCCGCTCGGAGAGCCGGGCAGGGTTGACCAGCAGATGATAATACTCAAGGACGCCCTTAGGGCCCTTGAGACGATAAAGACGCCCGGCACCATTATCGACCTGCCGTACCGGTGGAAGCGGTATGAGGATTTAACAGACCGCTGATAAAGCCCCATCTGCTTCGTTTTCTTCGTCGTTCGTCACTGCGACGCACAACAGAGTGCGTCTCATTCCTCACTCCTCGACGCCTCGCATATGGGGCTTTCTGAGCGGTCTGATAGGATTTGAGTTTTAAGACGATAGCATGGTTTTCCCGTACCTACCCTTGCCCATTGACTTAACCCCCGGATTTGGTATATTGGCCAGATGCCGAAGGTAATCGCCGTCATACCGGCCAGGTACGCCTCAACACGTCTTGCCGGAAAGCCACTGGCGGATATCTGCGGCCAGCCCATGATTGAGCGCGTCTACGAGCGCGCAATCGCCGCGCGAAGCGTAAACACCGTAGTCGTAGCCACCGACGATAGGCGTATATGCGACGCGGTCCTCCGGTTTGGCGGCAACGCGGTCATGACCTCCGTCTCTCATAGCTCCGGCACGGACAGGATAGCCGAGGCCGTGAGCGGGACGGACGCCGATATAATCGTAAACATCCAGGGCGACGAGCCGCTCCTTGCGCCCGAGGCCATAGACGCTGCCGTGGCCCCGCTTATCGAGGACGCGCACCTGCAACTGGCTACTCTTAAAACCCTGATTACCGATGAAGAGGACTACCATAACCCGAACGTGGTCAAGGTCACGACCGACACCAACGGTTTTGCGCTCTATTTTTCAAGGAGCCCGATACCTTACGTCAGGGCCGGGTTCGGCAGCGGGGCAAGGGTCTATAAGCACATAGGGTTATACGTCTACAGGCGGGCATTTCTTCCCATCTTCTCGAAGCTGCCGCCCTCGATGCTTGAAGCCGCCGAGAGCCTTGAGCAGCTCCGCGCCATTGAAAACGGTTTTAGAATCAAGGTCGTCGAGACCTCGTATAACCCGATTTCCGTTGACACGCCCGAAGACCTCGAGCGCGTAAGGGCCATCGTAAAGGGACTCGGTCTGGATTGACGGCAGTAGGGTGGGCTGCGCCCACCATTGCAGGGGCGAAGCTGTAGGTGCGAAGCAGATGAGACTTGCTTCGCCTCTACAAGACTGACCGGATGCAGCCCTCTTGGTCTGCGCCGCGGATGCGTTTTCAATCCAAGGCTTGAAAAAAAAGATTCCTATTCGGCCCGGTTGGGTTTATATTATAGCTGTAGAAAATACCGTTCAGGACGATAAATGGCACCCTCACACAATTCCGGCAAACCATCGGCCGGCGCAAAGACCGAGATAAAGACGAAGTTCATATTCGTAACCGGCGGGGTCGTCTCTTCGCTCGGCAAGGGGCTTGCGAGCGCGGCCATAGGCGCGCTCCTTGAGTCGCGCGGCCTGACCATAACGCTGCAAAAACTCGACCCTTACATAAACGTCGACCCCGGCACCATGAGTCCGTTCCAGCACGGCGAGGTCTTCGTGACCGACGACGGCGCGGAGACCGACCTCGACCTCGGCCACTACGAGCGTTTCACAACGGCCAAGCTCACCAGAAAAAACAACTTCACCACCGGACAGGTCTACGACGCCATAATACAGCGCGAGAGGCGCGGGGACTACCTGGGCTGCACCGTGCAGGTCGTCCCGCACGTGACCGACGAGATAAAGTCCCGCATACTCGCCCTTTCCAATAACATTGACGTCGCCATTATCGAGGTCGGCGGCACGGTGGGCGATATCGAGAGCCTGCCCTTTCTCGAGGCGATAAGGCAGCTGAGGTTCGACCTCGGCAAGGAGCAGGTCTGCTACATACACCTGACGCTCCTGCCGTATATCGCCACGGCCCACGAGATAAAGACGAAGCCGACCCAGCACAGCGTGAACAAGCTGCGCGAGATAGGCATCCAGCCCGATATACTCCTTTGCAGGTCCGATAGGAACCTTACCCCGGAACTGAAGGGCAAGATTGCGCTCTTCTGCAACGTCGACCGCGACGCCGTTATCTCGGCCGTTGACGTAAAGTCCGTCTACGAGGTCCCGCTCGTCTTCCGCGACGAGGGCCTTGACGAGAAGATAGTCCAGACGCTCAACATCTGGACGCGCGCGCCGAAGCTCGAGGAGTGGGAGCGGATAGCCAGGAGGATAAACAACCCCGTCCATGAGGTCACGATAGCCATAGCCGGTAAATACGTCGACCTGCAGGACGCCTACAAGAGCCTGCACGAGGCCCTCATACACGGCGGCCTTGCCAACGAGTGCAAGGTGCATCTGCGCTATTACGATTCCGAAGAGGTCGAGAGGCGGGGCGCGGCGGAGATACTCGGCGGCGTGGACGGCGTGCTCATACCCGGCGGGTTCGGCAACCGCGGAGTCGAGGGCAAGATTGCCGCCATTAAATACGCGAGGGAGAACGGCATCCCGTTCTTCGGCATCTGCCTCGGCATGCAGGTTGCCATCATAGAAATCGCCAGAGACTTGTGCGGCATAAAAGACGCAAGCTCGTCCGAGTTCGACCAGGAGTGCGCCAACCCGGTCATTGATATCATGGAAGGCCAGCGCGGGGTGACTGCCAAGGGCGGCACCATGCGCCTGGGGGCCTATCCGTGCGTGATAAAGAACGGGACCAAGGCGTTCGACGCCTACGGCGCAACGGATATATCCGAACGCCACAGGCACCGTTACGAGGTGAATAACAATTACAGAGAGGCGTTGGAGGCGGCCGGGGTCGAGTGGTGCGGCCTGTCGCCGGACGGCACGCTCGTGGAGATAATGGAATACAAGCCGCACCCGTGGTTCGTGGCCTGCCAGTTCCATCCGGAGTTCAAGAGCCGCCCGGCCGCCCCGCATCCGCTCTTTACTGGCTTTGTCAAGGCCGTAATCGACGCTAAGGCCGCCAGTGCGAAGAAGTAACTGATAAAGATAGTGGACAGTGGATAGTGATTAGTTTGCGTGGGTCAGGAGTTTCCTCCTGACCCGCCGGTCTCGCTGGCAAGCGGGCGGCAGGAGGAAACTCCTGCCGCTACATCAAACCGATAACCGACAACCGTCAACCGATAACCGAATGCAAACGATAAAACTCAATAACATTACCATAGGGGGCAGCGCCCTCTTTTTTATCATGGGGCCGTGCGTCATCGAGGACGAGGCCTCGTGTCTCGCCGCGGCCGAGAGGCTCGCAGGCATAACCGACGGCCTCGGCGCGCAGTTCGTATTCAAGGCCTCGTATGACAAGGCTAACCGGACCTCGGCCAATTCGTTTCGCGGGCCGGGGCTCAAGGAAGGCCTGAGGATTTTGAAGAAGGTGAAGGGCGCCTTTAACGTGCCTATACTGACCGACGTCCATTGCAGGCATGACGTGGCCGCGGTGGCAGAGGTTTGCGATATCATCCAGATACCTGCTTACCTTTGCCGCCAGACCGACCTTATCGTCGAGGCGGCAAAGAGCGGCAGGGTGGTCAATATAAAGAAGGGGCAGTTCCTCTCCCCGCAGGATATGCGTAACTCCGTTGAAAAGGCCTCTGCCGCCGGTTGCAAGGGCGTATTCATAACCGAGCGCGGCACGACCTTCGGCTACAACAACCTTGTCGTCGACTTTCGCGGTCTGCCCGTCATGCGTGAGACCGGCACACCCGTGGTCTTCGACGCCACGCACAGCGTGCAGACGCCCGGCGGCATGGGCGGGTGTTCGGGCGGGGACAGGCGCATGGCAAGATACCTCGCCGGAGCCGCGGCGGCCGTGGGCATAGACGGGGTATTCATGGAGGTTCACGCGGAGCCTGACAAGGCCCTGTGCGACGGCCCGAACTCCATTGCCATTGATGACGTCAAGGCCGTCATAGAGGAGATAACCGCGATTGATAAGGCCGTCAGGCAGGCGCGGGCTTCTTAGTAGCTCAGGGCTTCAGCCTTGATGGGATGCAGACCTGAAGGTCTGCGCTACGGTTTGAAATTCAGATCAGGGCTTCAGCCCTGTTTGTTCACACATCGTTCCTTATACGGGTATCTATTATGACTGACGACAAGAGCATAGCAACGGCAAGGCGCGTCATATCCATAGAGGCCGGGGCAGTGGCCGCCCTTTCCAGCAGACTCAACGGCAGTTTCTCGACCGCGGTCGAGATGATGTTTGCCGCGACCGGCAAGGTCGTCGTGACCGGCATGGGGAAATCCGGCATCATCTGTCAGAAGATAGCCTCGACCCTTTCATCCACCGGCACGCCCGCCTTTTTCCTGCATCCGGCCGAGGGCACGCACGGCGACCTGGGCATGGTCATGCGTAACGACGTGCTGGTGGCCGTATCCAACTCAGGCGAGACCGAGGAGCTTATAAAGATCATCCCGGTGGTCAAGCGTCTGGGCCTGAAGATGATAGCCATGACCGGCAGACCGGGGTCGACCCTTGCCCGCGCGGCTGACGTCGCGCTCGACGTGGGGGTGAAGGAAGAGGCGTGTCCGCTGGGCCTTGCGCCGACCGCCTCCACCACGGCAACGCTTGCCATGGGCGACGCCCTTGCGGTCGCGCTCCTTGAACGGCGTGATTTCAAGCCTGAGGACTTCGCGCTCCTCCACCCTGCCGGCAGCCTCGGCAGGAGGCTACGCCGCGTTGAAGAGCTTATGCACGCCGGCGCCGAGCTTCCGAGGGTCTCTCGCGGCACATCCATGAGGAACGCGATACTCGTGATGACGGCCAAGCGCCTGGGTCTTACCGGCGTCTTTGACGGCGACAGGCTCGTGGGCGTGGTGACGGACGGGGACCTTCGCCGGGCGCTCGAGCGCGGGGACGACCTGCTCTCAAAGAGCGTCGATGAGGTGATGACGCGGGGCCCGAAGGTCATCCCGGCTACCGAGGTCGCCGAGGCCGCGCTGAAGAAGATGGAGGAGGCCACTATCACGTCCCTGTTCGTCTGCGACGCGGCCGGAGTCGTGGTCGGGATAATCCACATGCACGACCTTGTCAGGGCCGGCGTCCTGTGACGGTTGCGTCAGTTCCTGGCCTCATTGGCGCTGTTTTTTTGTCACGGTTCCCGCATATCAAGCCGGAGTTGTCGTTATTTGCGGCACGTAACGGTTGCTTGTCTGACACAGGCCGGTCGCATCTCAAAAAAACTTTTTCCTGCTGCACTAAAAGACTTGACAGGGGCCGCGATATTGTATATAAATAAGACAATTTACAGGCACAGACGGGCGGTAGCGCATGGTCTTGAAACGCCATGCGAGCCGTTACGGATATTATGTCCGGATATAAGGCGCGCTCCTTAAGTTAGTTTGTGGCGCGTCGAGCCTTGTATGGAGATGCCTGGTCAAATACATAATGTAAAGAACCGCGCCTCGACGATTTTATCGTAACAGGCCGCGCAGGCACGGCCGGAAAGTTTTTTTGCAATAATCGTTTTCAAAACACTAATTACAATCTTATAATCATATCGCCGCTCAGGACCATGACGGGGCAGAAGGGGTTACAGTTGACGCTTTTTCCGGGAACCGTGAATGCAGGCGACGCGCATCGCGATGGTTTTGACCGGCGCAGGTGATTCTTGTACGTGCGGCACAGCCGCGTTGTAGAGTGTTCGTCCGGTCATTCGGGGGGTGACGGCCGCCAGTGACCGCTATATAGCAGCCGGTCTAATCTTCTGTTGACATACCGTCTGCGGCCTGTTATAACAAACGCAGCAATTAGGCCGTTGTATTACCCACCATGGACCGGAAGATCCGGGGGTGTATCTCAGGCGAACTGAGTTGCTGGATACTGGATTCAGTGAGGCGTTCTACCGAGGCAGCTGGAAAGTACTAATATCCAAAATACAAGGAGGAACAAAGGATGAAGAGAATTTTATTGTCGGTATTTGCAGTGGCTATCACGGCTGCATGGGCTCTCCCGACTACTGCAACGGCATCGGAAGTGACCCTTGGAGGCCAGTACAGGCTCAGGGGCGAGCAGAGGAACAACGCTGATTTCAATGACAGCGTCAACGACCACACGGATTTCTGGGGCCAGAGGGTAAGGCTTACGGCGAACGCCAAGGCGACCGACGATACGTCCGTAAAGATCACCCTTCAGGACACCAGGAACTGGGGCACGGTCAACACGGTAGCCAACACCGGCGTCGCGGGAAGCTTGACCGACACCGGCAACACGCTTGACCTTCACGAGTCTTACGTCAACCTCGACAAGCTCTTCGGCGCTCCGGTATCCCTGCGCGCTGGCCGTCAGGAACTCTCCTACGGCGATGAGAGACTCGTTGGCTCGCTCGGTTGGAGCAACAACGGCAGGTCGTTTGATGCGTTGAAGCTCGTCGCCACCACCGAGCTCGTCAACGTCGACCTCTTCACAGCGAAGACCAATGACACGAACGTCACCGCCAAGGACCAGGACTTCCACGGTTTGTATGTCACCGTAAAGGCCGTTCCTAACAACACGGTTGACCTCTATGTGCTGAGCCTTCGTGACAATGCCGGCGCAGCAGCGCTGGTCACCAACAACACCACCAACGCCACCATAACCGGCACGGGAGGATTCTCCAAGACCCAGGTGCTCAACACCTACGGTCTCAGGGTCAAGGGCGGACTGATGGGCATCGACTACACCGCCGAGTTCGCGAACCAGACCGGCTCGATGCAGACCGAGAAACTGGCCACGTCCACGACCACCAGGTACAAGATAGGCGCCCGCGCATACGCGATAAAGGGCGGCTACACGCTGACCGCCCCGGTCAAGATCAGGGTCGGCGCGGAGTATGACTACGCCTCAGGCGACAAGGACAGCACCGACAACAAGATAGGCACCTTCTCCAACCTCTTCCCGACGCACCATGCCCACCTTGGGTACATGGATATGCAGAACTGGAGAAACGTAAAGGCATTGAGCCTCAACGTAAAGGCCGATGTAACCTCCGAACTCTCCCTCTATGCCGCATACTGGAACTTCAAGCTCGCACAGAAGAAGGATGCCTGGTATACGGGCGGCGCCAACAATGCCACCCAGACCGGCACGCTTCGTGCCGCAAACGCGAACAACACCAACAGCGACATCGGCAGCGAGTATGACCTTGTAGCCAACTACAAGTACAACAGCGCCGTCAACGTCGAGCTCGGCTACGGCCAGTTCAAGGCGGGCAAGTTCGCGAAGGACAACATCAACGGTATCGCCGCGACCGGCACCACCAGCGCAGGCAAGAGCGGTAACTCCACCTGGACTTATCTCCAGTTGACCGCAAACTTCTAAGGATATGACTCAGGGCGCGAGCCTTGAGGGTTTGAAGTTGACGCATGCAGGGTAATATCTGATGGGGCAGGTTCTGAAAAGAACCTGCCCCGTCTTTTTTAAAATAGGGAATCCCCCTCTTTTTAAAGAGGGGGTAGCAACTGTCTTACGTGTCAAGTATTTTGATTACAACCTTCAACCCATGGTGTTTGATGTTTGAGCATTGCGTTGAGAATCGTAAGGAGTTTATGCATACAGGCGGTAATGGCAACTTTGCCAGTCTTGCCTGCGGCACGGAGGCGCTTGTAAAACTCGCGTATGGCCGTGTTGTGGCGCGCAGCTACAAGGGCTCCCATGTACAGCACCGCTCTGACCTGAGAACGTCCGCCCCAGACTGTTCGTTTGC
>JACRNO010000077.1 GCA_016234855.1 Deltaproteobacteria bacterium
AGGGGTCGAGGTGGCGCCGACGCTCCTTGCAGGCAAGCCAACGGACGAGATAATACGCTACTGCGCATCAACCAAAGCCGCGCTCCTCGTCATGGGAAGGCGCGGACTGCATTCAAACGACTCTTCTATTGACATCGGCTCAACAGCCCAGAACGCGCTGCGCGAGGCTTCGTGCAATGTCCTCCTTACCTCAGGCGCATACACACCGCAGCCGCGAGCGGCCACAAACAACGTACAATGGGATGCTGGCGCGTTAACGCTGCTTGAGCGCATCCCCTCGTTTGCGCGGGGGGTGGCAAGGAAGATGATCGAGGACAGGGCCGCCCTTGCCGGGATTACACTGATAACCGCCGAGTTCATGCGCCGGGTGCGCGAGGATATGGGAGGCCGTTATGACCTATAACCACCCACCTGA
Organism: Deltaproteobacteria bacterium; assembly: GCA_016234855.1. Taxonomy (GTDB): domain Bacteria; phylum Desulfobacterota; class GWC2-55-46; order GWC2-55-46; family GWC2-55-46; genus JACRNO01. The sequence goes on from JACRNO010000077.1 coordinate 416, forward strand.
CCCGCCGTTCCTTATATCATGGAATATCACGGCCCAATGCAACCTGAAGTGCGGGCACTGCTACATCGATGCAAACGACGCAGGCAACAGCGACGAGACCTCGCCTGAAGAGGCCCTGCGGTTTATCGATGAAATCGCCTCTCTCGCGCCCGGGGCCATGCTCATCCTCACTGGCGGCGAGCCGCTCCTTCGGCCGGACGTCTTTGATATCGCAAAGACCGCCGCTTCAAAGGGGTTGACCGTCGTGCTGGGGTCGAACGGCACGCTCATCGATGATAATGTCGCAGGGCGACTTCAGGCCAGCGGCATAAAGGGCGTGGGCCTGAGCCTTGACTCGCCTTCGGCCGAGTACCATGACGCCTTCAGGGGCATGATTGGGGCATGGACAAAGACCATGGCCGCGGCCCGCGCGCTGCGTAACGCAGGCATGGAATTCCAGTTCCAATTCACCGCAACGACCGCCAACAGGCACGGGATACCGGAGATGGCGAGGCTCGCATGGGAGGCCGGGGCAATCGCGCTCAACGTCTTCTTTCTCGTGTGCACGGGCCGCGGGCAGAAGGCCTCTGACCTTACGCCTGTTGAGTACGAAGACACGCTCAACCTTATCGTCAGGACCGAAGAGGAATACCGCGGCAGGATAATGGTCAGGGCGCGCTGCGCCCCGCACATCCTGCGCATAATAAGCTCGGCAAGCCCTAATAGCCCGCTCGGACGCGGCGCGACCTCCGGCTGCATAGCGGGCAAGGGCTATATGCGCATCTCGCCCACCGGACACGTCACGCCGTGCCCGTATATACCCGTGGAGCCGCACACCCCAAGCATCCGGCAGCGGCGCCTTCGCGATATCTGGGAGCACGACCCGGTCTTTCTGGCCTTACGCCAGCCCGAGCACAAGGGCAGGTGCGGCGATTGCGAGTTCAGCGACCTCTGCGGCGGGTGCAGGGCAAAGGCTTACGCGTCCACAAGAGACCTCATGGCCGAAGACCCGTGGTGCCAGTACGTGCCAAAGGGCAGAAAGCCAGCGCTCCGCACGGACGCCCCGGTATGGACCGCAGCCGCAAGCAAGCGCCTCGCCGAGGCGCCGGTATTCCTTCGCACCATGATAAAGAGCGGGGTCGAGCGCTACGCAAGACACAACTCGATCACCGAGATAACCCCGGAGCTTATGGCCGTGCTGAAGAGGAGGATGGGGAGGTAGGGGAGGGCGTCATTCCCGCGCAGGCGGGAATCCAGAACGTAGCAAACGGCTGGATTCGTCCCCGAATGTATTAGTCGGGGATTAAGACCTCGGGAATGACGGACAAAACAGCGTAAAATCGTCTCGTGCGCTAACGTTGTGTCGTGTGCGCTAATGTTATGTCTTTAGCGCCTTTGGCGCCATTCCCGCGTGTTTTTAGCGGGAATCCAGTCTCTATAAAGGCATTTATCGTTCCCACGCTCCGGCATGCGGAACGCATCATGGGGCGCTCTGCGTCCCGGCGGCATATCAAGACCGCATGAGAAAATAGGCGCTGTTGTCCCTATTTTCCCTCTCCCTATTTTATCGTCCTATTTTCCCTATTTTCCCCTTATTTTCACCCCTATTTTACCCCTAACTTGACACGGAGAGGTTTTTGCGCCTATAATGAATATAGGTGATATTGAAAGTCGTTTTCAATAAGCCTGTTCCGCTTAAATAAGGAGGTGAGCGTCATGTCAAGATATCTGATCCTATCACCGCACACCAAGGAAGACTGTTTGAAGGCGCTTGACGAAGTGCTTGCAAAGGGCGCGTCGGTGCTGAACAAGTTCGAATGGGGGTGCATGGCAGGCGACCACACGGGGTACGCGATAGTGGACGCGGAGAACGAAGTAAAGGCGCGGGATATCATCCCGGCATCTCTCAGGGCAAAGGCGCGTGTAGTGCAGCTTGGCAAATTCACGCCTGAGCAGATAAGGTCGTTCCACAAGGCCGCGTAATCCGCCCCAATGAAAATCCTCTGCCCGTAGTCAGGGCGGAGGATTTTCTTATGCGTAAGACGGGCGCTCGGCGGAGAAAACAGTTTTTTATCGTTCCCACGCTCCGGCATGCGGAACGCATCAAGGGACGCTCTGCGTACTTGTTCTTCCCCTCCCCTTATCTAAGGGGAGGCCGGGAGGGGTTAGTAGAAGGATGGGCTTCGCAAGCTCAGCCCATCCTACGGCCCTAATCACGCCTTTAACATTAAAGCCTTTCCTTCCTCATAAAAACAATCCATACTTTTATAAAATTGAGAATCTGCCGATTCCCAACATGGGTCAGTATCCCATCTAAACTCCTTAAAATTACTTTCACACTTTTGGCAAAAATGTTTTTCGTAAAATGACAAAAATTCTCTGAAATTATAGTATATAATCGCAACATAGTCTTTCAAGGACGGTTCCCATTCTTTTTTCATTAACAAGCCACTTACAATCTTAAATTTATAATCCTTGCTGCTTATATCATGAGGTTCAATCCACAACCAGCCAGCGCCGTGAATTAATGAGTTTCTCAAGTTATTGATTTCATCAAACCAAGCCAAATTCTTGCTCATATGCGATGTCAATTCCAAATCAATTTTTTTGTTCTCTGATAATGTTATTCTTATTTGAGCAAATGACTTGAAATGACCTTTTCTTATTTGATCATCATCGAGCATCAGTAATTTATGTTGTTCTGATTCAGCAAAAAAGAAAGGCATATACACAGCTATCTGATCCATAAGCACCTGAAGAAGGACAATAAAATTCTCTATTAGCATCGAATTCTCAAGACATAAATCTTTCTTGGCGGTTAGGTCAACTTGACGCTCATTACTTAATACAAGCCCTAACTTTGTCCTTAGTTCATAAAGTACGTTTGTGAGTCTGAAAATATAATATGTATCAAAAGCTTTATGGTATCCACCTAAAAGAGTTGAAAACTTTGCCGAATCATACTGAGAAAACTTTGTTTTTAGAAACAAAGCATCGCTGGCACCAACATATAAGCCCCACAATGGTCTATGTCTCTTAGTCATTTTCAACGGTATAGGCCTATTCATTTTAACCTCCCATACAACAACGGCGTCAGCTCGTAGCTCGTAGGATGGGCTGAGGTACGAAGCCCATCAATAATTTTACCTGTAATGACAGATGGGCTTCGCTTTGCTCAACCCATCCGTTCTTCTCCTCCCCTTACATAAGGGGAGGCGGGAGGGGTTACGCTTTTACAGCAGCAGCAAGCAAGCCGTTGCCCATATGCGCTTCAAACATAACTCCCCCTGCCCCCTCTTTAATAAAGAGGGGGTCAACCAAAACACCCACCACCTCACACCCTCTCATACGGGTCAAAGAGTTTCTTATACTCGTCGAGCGCGAACCGGTCGGTCATGCCCGCGATATAGTCGCAGATTACGCGCCAGGCAGGCATGGCCCCGGACTCTATGAGGCTGTAGTCGCGCGGTGGCAGCAGGCGCGGGGCGCGGGTGTAGGCCTTCCAAAGCTCATCCAATATGCGCTCGGCCTTGTCCGCCATCCTGATTACACGGTGGTGGCGATAGAGGTTCGCATAGAGGAATTTTTTCAACTGTTTGTTCTTCTCTTTCATCCCCTTGCTGAAAGCCGCGATATTCGCGCCGCGTGAGCGCACCGCGTCCACGGATGCGACATTGTCCGCTTCAAGCGCGTTGGTTATCGTCTCGACCAGGTCTGTCACCTGGCTGTTTATGATGCGTATGATCGTCTGGCACTTCAAGACCTTGAAGTCGGCCGCAGGAAATTTCTTCTTTACCGCCTCGAAGTTCTCCTGCCACAGGGCCACCTCCCTCAAGGCATCCGGCCCAAGCATCTCGGACGAGAGCCCGTCGTCTATATCGTGGTTGTTATAGGCTATCTCGTCGGCGATATCGGCTATCTGCGCCTCAAGGCAGGCGCACTTGCCGCCCTCGTACTCGTCGTTATCACCGGGCCGGTCGTGCGCTGACTTGTGCTTTACGATGCCCTCGCGCACCTCCCAGGTCAGGTTCAATCCGTTGAAACCGGGATAGCGCGTCTCCAACTCCTCTACTATCCTCAGCCCGTGGGCGTTATGCTCGAACCCGCCGTGGCCTTTGAGGAGCTTGTTCAACGCCTCTTCGCCGGAATGCCCGAAAGGCGGGTGCCCGAGGTCGTGCGCCAGCGCGATCGCCTCGGAAAGGTCTTCGTTAAGCCCGAGGGCGCGGGCTATGGTGCGCGTTATCTGCGCGACCTCTATTGTATGGGTCAGGCGCGTGCGGTAGTGGTCGCCCTCATGAAAGACAAAGACCTGGGTCTTGTACTCGAGGCGGCGGAAGGCGTTGCAGTGAATGACCCTGTCCCTGTCCCTTTGAAAGGGCGTTCTGAACGGGTGCTCCGGCTCGGCATGGCGCCTGCCGCGCGTCTCAACGCTCTTTACGGCGTACGGCGCAAGCCTGGCCGCCTCAAGGTCTTTGTAACTCGTCTTATTTGCCATTGACAAAACCTCAAAGAGTTATAATATTAAAGTATGAGACGGTTGCTCGCCATCATAGGCGTCTTAATCACCCTCGGTCTTGCCGGGTGCGGCTCGGTCATTTCCAAAGGCGCGCTCGTGGGCGTTGACCGGTCCGTGGATATCACCGTTGTGCAGGCCAACCCCAAGGCCTTTACAGGCCGCAAGGTCGTCTGGGGCGGGGTGATACTCTCGACCGATAACCTCGAGACGACGACCGAGATCGAATGCCTTGAGACCACCCTTGCCTACGACGACGCGCCGGACGAAGGCACTTCAAGGGGCCGCTTCATCATCGAGTCAAGAGGCTTTCTCGACCCTAACGTCTACAAGCCCGGGCTCGGCATCACGGTAGCGGGTACTGTCACCGGCGCAAAGACGGGCAAGATAGGCAAGATGGACTACCTTTACCCGGTCGTAACGCCGCTGGAGATAAAGACATTCGACCTGACAAAACAACCACAGCCGCCGTACCCGTACCCGAGCCCGTGGTTCTACGACCCGTTCAATCCGTGGCGCTCGCCGTATGACCCGTTCTATGACCCGTTCTACGACCCCTACTATCCGTACAGGTATTACAACCCGCCCCCGCCCTAACACGGGGCGCGGTCGTATGTTACTTAGGACTGCAACCGTCCTTTGTCCCCTTGAGAAAGAGGAGGTACTCGTCGTAATACTCGTCCATGAAGTCAAAGACGGTCTTGCCCTCGGTATCAATGCCCTTCTTTATCTTGAGCCACTCAAGAAAACTCATCCGAACGTCCCTCCGTTTCAATATATCGAGCGCCTTTGCCGCCTATATCGTATCGGGTCTACCACCCCCGCCTCTTTGAAACCGCGAAGCCGGAGCAGGCACGAGTCGCACTCGCCGCAGGCAAGCGTCGATGATTTATAACAAGACCATGTAAGATGGAGCGGCGCGCCGAGCCTTTCGCCCTTGCGGATTATCTGCGCCTTATGCAGCGCTATGAGCGGCGTCCTTATGCGTATGGCCGGACGAGCCGCGGCCCCGAGCGCGACCGCCTTTTCAAACGCCTTGAAAAAGGCCCGACGGCAATCCGGATACCCGGAGCTGTCCTCCTCCACCGCGCCGATGTAGATATCGCGGCCGCCGATGACCTCGGCCCATGACACGGCTATGGAGAGGAGATGCGCGTTCCTGAACGGCACGTATGTTACAGGCACGCCTTTTCGGCCAAGCTCGCCCTTCGGCACCTTTATGCGGCCGTCCGTGAGCGCCGAGCCGCCGACGGACCTGAGATACCCGATATCGGCCACAAGCCTTTTTTTGACCTTATAGAAATCCGCAATGGCTGTAAAGGCCGCAAGCTCGCGGTCCTCTGTCAGTTGGCCATAGTTGACATGCAAAAACGCGCAAGGCCCCTTTGCCGCGGCAATGGCCGCCGTGACGGCGCTGTCCATGCCGCCGCTTACGAGAACGATGGAATCTATCATCTATCAATTAAAACATATCGGGCATAGACGCTCAAGCGGAGAATTCTCTCGGCCTGAACGTTGGGGAAGCTCTGATTTATTCTTTTTTCTGTCATTCTGAGCCCTTCGCTATGTCATTCTGAGCGCAGCGAAGTAAACGCATAGCGAACGTAAACCCGCATCATTATGCGGGTGTGTGAGCGAATATAAATGGCATCACATTGGTTTTATTATTCATGCGGTCTTATCGCATGGAATAATTCATCTTGGCTTTTCGCTCAGGACAAACTCCGCGAAGAATCTTTCGCCATAGGTAAATCAACAAATTACGAGATTCTTCAGTCGCTGCGCTCCTTCAGAATGACAACGTAACGTAATTAACCAGAGGTTCCTTAAGCAAAGAACCGCGCTCAGTTAAATATATATTCGAGGCTGAGCCGGAGGTTCCTCTTGAACGTGGTCGCGGCGTTTACAATCAGGTATTGGGCCTGCGTTGCCTCAAACCCTTCCTTCTGCCTCTTATATATCGCAAAATCCGCGTCAGATACCGTGCCAATGGCCGCGCGCGCGGCCATGTTCCGCTTGACAATCTCATCATCGGCGCGGCACTCGATTATGCGCACACGAGCACCTGCACCAATTGCGGCCTCTATCGCCGCATCGAGACGGCCGGCGCTCGCAAAGGTCGCCTCGACTATGACGGGACGGCCTGAGGCGAGCATGCGCCCGGCCTCGTCAATGAGCGCATTGTAGGTCTTATCCGTAAACTCAGGGCTGTAGATGCCCTCGTTATAGGCGTTTGACGCGTGTTCGTCCGTCCTCATCCCGGCGAGCCTCTTTCTGACGATATCGCTTGAAACGACCGGCATGTCAGCGGCCTGCGAGATGGCTTGAGCAAGTGTGGTCTTGCCCGTGCCGGAAAGTCCGCGCACAACCACGAGCATCGGTCTGTACCCGCCATCGGCATAGAGACCGGCCAAGTGGAAGTGCCGCAACGCATCCATATATGCCTCTAAAGCCTCGTCTTCCCCTACCTCCTGCTCAATGGACTTGAAGGCCGCGACCTTGCCACGCACATAGGCGCGGTAGCACCTGTAAAACTCCATCAGGCTGCCGCACCCTTCGTTATCGCCGGATGCCTCGCAATATGCCCTGTCGAATACAGAGGCAAGGTCGTGCCTGCCCAGAAAATCAAGGTCCATGGATAGAAAGGCCGCATCAGCCGCGGTGTCCGAGAACCTGAACCTCTCGTTGAATTCTATGCAGTCCATTATCTCGATGCCGTCCGAGACCACCACGTGCTCCGAATGCATGTCGCCGTGACAGTCTTTTATAAAACCGTTATCGATGCGCCTCGCAAAAAGCCCGGCCTCCGCAATCATAAAACCACGGGTATATGCCTTGATGCGCTCGTAACGCCCCTGCCCGATAATCGAGCCGGCGAACCGGGCGGTCTGCTCAAAGTTCTCCTCCACGTTATACCCTATCATCAAGGCCTGGCCGAAGGCCGCGACCCGCTCGGATGTCTCGGCGGTCTTATGAAAGGCGGCAATCGTGCGCGCAATCTTTCCCATCGTCTCAGGCCCCGCGCGCCCGTCCTTAATCGCATGATAAAGGAGCGCGTTGTCAGGCACGCGCCTCATCTTTACCGCATACTCGACGGGCTCGCCAGCTCCGTTGACCCCGGCCTGTCCCTTATTAAAGGTTATCGGCACGACCCCGAGATAGACATCCGGCGCAAGACGTCTATTCAGGCGCACCTCTTCCTCGCAATAGTGGCGGCGCTTGTCGAGCGTGCTGAAATCAAGGAAACCGAAGTCAACGGGCTTTTTTATCTTGTAGACGACCTCAGGCAGGATAAAGACGTATGAGATATGGGTCTGAACGAGCGTAACGTCCGGCGGGCGCTCAGGATATGCGCCTGGCGAGAGCAGGGCCGTTATAAGGGGCGGCCGCCTCACGTCGCCTCTTCTTTATACGTATATATACCGTCGAGCCCGCGAAAGCGCTCCTTGAAGTCCATGCCGTAACCCACGACAAAACCCGGGCCGACGACAGCGCCGAAATAATCGACCTTCACCTCGCGCTCGACGCCCGCGCGCACAAGGAGCGAGCAGAACCTGAGCGACCCCGGCCCTTTGGACGAGAGATAATCCACAAGCGCCATCGCGGTGTGCCCCCTGTCAACTATGCCTTCGACAATGACCACGTCCCTGCCCTCGATGGAGGAGGTTATATCCCTCGTTATCAAGACCTCGGTCGAGGGCCGGTCGCGCCTTCCGTACGAGGCCGTCTGCACAAAGTCCACCTCAACATCGAACTGCACGGCCCTTACAAGGTCGGCCATGAAGACATGCGCGCCCTTGAGCGCGCCTATGAGCAGCACTGGGCCTTGCGTCCCGCCCCGGGCCGCCTGTCCATAATCCGCTTCCATCGACCTTGCAATCGATGCGACAAGCCCGCCCACCTCCTGGGCGGTATATATCGGGCTTAGCTGTCTATACATTGCGCAAATCTCCCTATTTCAAGAAATAGAATCGAGAGCCGCCGGAATACGACAACGCAGCCTGTCTTACCTTGAGCATATAAGGACGGCGGCGGTGTGTCAAGGTTTTAAGACCGTTTTCCGCCTCTCACTTCCCCACCTCCCACTCCCTACCTCCCGCTCCCCACCTCCACATCCCGTCTTTGTGGTAGACTCGTATACATGAAGACCTTTGACATGGTCATAATCGGAGGAGGAGTGGCGGGGCTCGTCGCTGCAAGCGGCGCGGCGCAGCTTGGCGCGGAGGTCGCGCTCATAGACCGCTCGCCACTTGGCGGCGACTGCCTGCGCTACGGCTGCGTGCCGACAAAGCGCCTCATCCGCAGCGCCAAGGTCTGCCACTTGGTCAAGCACGCCTCAGAGTTCGGCATAAACGCGAACAACGTGACCGTTGATTTTGCCTCGGTCATGCAAACGCTGCGCGAGGTGCAGGCTGCGATTGCGGTCAACGACTCGCCGGAACGTTTTAAGAAGATGGGCGTGGAGGTCGCATTCGGCAACGGCGAGTTCACTGACCCGCAAACCTTCAAGCTTGGCAACACTTCATACAAAGGACGGCGCTTTCTCATAGCCACCGGCTCCTCGCCGGTGACGCTGCCCATACCGGGGCTGAAGGAGGCGGGTGCGCTTACGAACGTAACCGCGCTTCAATTGACCGAGCTGCCGCCGTCAATCGCCATACTCGGCGCAGGCCCCATAGGCATCGAGTTTGCGCAGGCCTTTGGCCGCCTCGGAAGCCGCGTCACAATCATCGAAAAGTTCGACCGGATACTGCCGCGCGAAGACCCTGAGCTTACCTCCATCCTCCATAAGATACTCGAAGGCGAGGGCGTAAAGATTGACACCTGCACGGAGGTGAAGGACGCCGCGCTCGACAACGGCATGAAGGTCTTGAACGCCGCCTGCGCCACAGGCGACAAGCGTTATGCCATGGACAGAATCATGATGGCCATCGGCCGCTCGCCGAACGTGGAAGGCCTGGGGCTGGATACGGCCGGGGTCGAGCACGACGCAAGGAAAGGGATAGCCGTTGACAGGCATCTACGCACCACGGAAAGACACATCTATGCCGCGGGCGACTGCACGGGCGGGCTTGCGTTCACGCACGTTGCCGAGTATCAGGCGGGTATCGTGATATCGAACGCCCTATTCCCGTTCGTCAACCGCAGCGTCGATTACCGGGTCGTCCCGTGGGTCACATATACCGACCCTGAGCTTGCCCGCGTCGGCATGACCGAGGAAGAGGCGCGCAGGACGCACTCGAACGTCCGCGTCTACAGGCACCCTTTCAATGCCGTTGACAGGGCCGTCATAGACGGCTCGACCAGCGGCATGATAAAACTCGTCTGCGACGCGAAGATGCGAATCCTCGGCGCGCACATACTGGGGCCTGCCGCAGGCGAGCTGATACACGAATACGCCCTTGCCATGAAGGCAGGGATACCGGCAACAAAGATATCGCAGACCATACACGCCTACCCTACCCTTGCGCAGTCAATCAAGCGCGCAAGCGACATCTACTATCGCGAGAGACTTTTTTCCGGGCGTTTTAAAAAACTGGCACAGTTGCTCATACGCGCAAGGAGGAGATAGCCCGTATGCGGCGAGGGTTGACAAGGTTCATCGCGCTGACCGTCTTTATCATTGCGGCGCTTCTTGTCGTGAGATACACTGGACTGCGCGAGTTTCTCGACGAGGCGCGGCTGCGCGCATGGGTGGAAGGCTACGGGGCATGGGGCCCTGCCGTATACATGCTCGTCTACTGCGTAGCCCCGGTGCTCATGGTCCCGGGTCTGCCGCTGACGGTCATAGGAGGCGTGCTCTTCGGCCCGCTCTGGGGCAGCATCTACGTAATGGTCGGAGCGACCGCTGGCGCGGGCGCGGCATTCCTCGTTGCAAGATACCTCGGCAGGCAGTGGGTATCGGCAATGATAAAGGATACGAGGCTGGCCTTGCTCGACGCGGAGGTCGAGAAAAGCGGATGGAAGATAGTCGCGATAACGAGGCTCATCCCGCTCTTCCCATTCAACCTGCTCAACTACGCATTCGGCCTTACCGGCATAAGGTTCGTCCCGTATATCGTCGCGTCTTTCTTCTTCATGATACCGGGGGCTATTGCCTATGTCGTCTTCTCAAGCTCGCTCTTCGACATTGCAAAGGGCCGGGTCTCGCCGAGGCTCGTGGCCGGGGTCTGCCTCGTAGTCATCGTTTCGCTCCTGCCGCTCGCATACAAGCGTCTTAAAAGACGCCTTGACTAAAAACGCCGGGCTATGACGCCTGAACCTATTGCCTCTTCTCGCCCTTTGGCCGGGTCTTCCACCTTCTGTGCACCCAGAACCACTGCTCCGGGTGGACGCGCACCATATCCTCTATGGCTTTGGTGCAGGCCGCGGTATTCGCCGTTGTATCGGCCTCTTTATCTCCCGTGCGGACAAGGGGGGTCTCTTCGCCGATGTATATGGTGTGCCTTGTTCCTTTGCGCACCATGAAACACGGCAGCATCGCCGCGCCGCTCATAGCCGCAAGCATCGCAGGCCCCTTGTTCGTGCAGGCCGGAACTCCGAAGTAATCCACAAAGACCCCTTCCACGTCCGCGACGTTCTGGTCGAGGAGTATACCCGCCATGCCGTTTGCAGAGAGGTGTTTTAAGAGCTTACGCATGTTGCGCCCCTTATGCACCATCCTGTTGCCCGGCCTGGTCCTGACCCATGCGACAAAGTTTTCCATAAGCGGAGAGTCGAGTTCGCGCACCACTATATCGGCGCCGTATCCATTAAGCCCGAACCACGCGGCCATAAGCTCCCAGTTGCCGAAGTGCGCGGTGTAGATGATCACGCCTTTGCCTCTTGCAAGCGCCGCGTCGAGCCGCTCCCTGCCCCTGCAAACGACGAGCCTGTCCATACCGGCCTTATCAAGCCAGGGTATCCGCATGAACTCAAAGGCCGTCATCCCGATACTCGCGAATACGCCCTTTGTAATCCCGGTCATGCGCGCCTCGCTCATCTGTCCTTTATAGGCCGTCTTCAGGTTATCCATTACTGTCTTTCTGTGGCGGGCGTCGATAAGATAGATGAGCCTGCCCGCAAGACGGCCCGCAAGGAGCGCCGCTTTAAGCGGGATATGCCCGATGATATAGGTGATTATCTTGAGTATCGTGAGCATGGATTCGGTGGTTAAATCCCCCCTTGTATAATGCTTGAGAAGTATCTTACGTTAATAGATACTGATAATCATGCGCAACAGGATGTGACAGCCCGATTCCCCCTTGGTCGCACGAGGCCGCGGGTTAGCGAGGGGCGTCACATCCAATCCTTAA
>JACRNO010000074.1 GCA_016234855.1 Deltaproteobacteria bacterium
ACGGCCTCCGGTATAACGACCCTGCAGATGAACCTCGGCAAGCGCTGCAACCTTGCGTGCAGGCACTGCCACGTGCAGGCCGGGCCGCACAGGATAGAACAGATGACGCGGGAGACGATGGAGGCGTGCGTGGAGACGCTTCTTAATGAACGCATACCCGTAGTCGATATTACCGGCGGCGCGCCGGAGATGAACCCGCACTACCGCTGGCTCATCGAGCAATGCGCCCGGACCGGCTCCCGCGTAAAGACGCGCACGAACCTCGCCATACTCACGGAAGACGAATTTACCGGCCTACCGGCCTTTCTCGCGGATAATAACGTGGAGGTCGTCGCGTCGCTGCCTTATTTTTCAGCGGACACAACCGACAGGCAGCGCGGAGGCGGGGTCTTTGAAAAGGCAATTTCAGCGCTTCGCACGCTGAACGCGGCCGGTTACGGCAACGAGAAGAGCGGCCTCAGCCTCAATCTCGTATACAACCCGTGCGGGGCCTACCCGCCGCCGCAGCAAAAGGCCATGGAGGCCGACTTCCGGCGCGAACTCCTGAAGAGATACGGGATAACCTTCACGAGCCTTTTCACCATCACGAACATGCCGCTCGGAAGGTTTCTGGAATTCCTTGTCGAATCGAAAAACCTTGACCGGTACATGGAGCGCCTCAAGGCCTCATACAACCCGGGTGCGGCCGCAAAGGTCATGTGCAGGGATACCCTCTCGGTCGGGTGGGACGGCGGCCTGTACGACTGCGACTTCAACCAGACGCTCGGCCTGAAGTGCGGCCGCGGCGCGCCTGACGATATAACGCGGTTTGACGCCTATGCCTTGAAAACGCGCAGGATAGTCACCGGAGAGCATTGCTACGGATGCACCGCAGGGGCGGGGTCAAGCTGCACCGGGGCCGTAGCGTAGTGAATGAGACGGGAACGACGCGAAGAATCTTTTATCAATCAAAAGTCCCTTAACAGGTCTACAACACCGCCTTCTTTACGCACTCGGGACACAGGCCGTGCGTGAAACCGGCGCCGGTGCGCGCCTCTATGTAATGTTCGAGCCTCTGCCAGACCCCTTTCTCGTCGCGTATGCGCTTGCAGGAGGCGCATATCGGCAGCAGACCGGTGAGCGCCTTTACGTTGGTATTTTCCATTCGACGACGCGCACCTGAGCGCCGCGCGTGACGATTCTGTTCTCATACAGACCAGCGCTATCGATATCGCCAGCCATCAGCCTTGCGAATACGGCCCGCAGGGCCTCGCGCTCATCAGCCGGAATAAAGGTCTCGAACCAGTTAAGACCAGCCGCCTCTTCTTCGCTATAACCCAACACCTCGCTCCCCATCTTATTTATCAGGACGACGTTTCCGCCGCGGTCGATGATAACGATGATAACGCCCGCGATATCGAGGTACTTCCGGGCCGTATCGCGCTGGAAACGAAGCTCATCCATAAGGCGCATCTGACGGGTGATGTCCCTGGCCACGCCAAGCACTGCCGCAACCGCGCCGTCTGACGACTTGAGAGGGGTAAGCCGTGTGCCGAGGCAGTGCTCTGTGCCGTGCATGACAAAACGGTCTTCCTTGTAGACGGGGATACCAGCGGCAAATACCTGGGCGATATTCTCGTTCATGGACGCAAATACTTCCGGTTGGACAAACTCGGCCAGAGACCTGCCCGCGGCCTCAATCGGCGTCGTCCCGAGAAACCGCGCGGCTACGGCGTTGACGTAAAGAAGACGCATGTCGCGGCCCACGATAAAGACATGGTCAGGCGAGATATCCGTAAGCCTGGCAAAGAGCCGGCCCGAGGCCGCCAACGTACTGGAAGCGAACTCGTCGACCGTGAACGCCTCATCCGTAACCTCGTGGGCGTATTGCATATCGGACTCATGCGCGCCGCGCAAGACGGCTCCGGCTATCTGCAAACGCTCGTCATCGTTCCTCTTGCGCTCGAGGATGATTGCCACCTTATCGGTGAAATGAGGCAATACCAGCCTGATGTCAGGCTCCGACGGCATGGGTTTATCATGCAGACAGGCGATAATCCCGATCGGCACCCTTGAGAGGTCGAATAGCGGGGCGCCAGCATAACCCTCCACGCCCATATCGACGAGGAGTTTATCCTCAGGGAATATAGCCGCCACGCCCTGTGGGTATACGCATATCTTCTGGCCCACGACATAACCGCAGGGAGTGCCCTCAAGCGCGTATTCGATATTATCGACGAGCCTGCCGTCAACGCCCAGGACAAGCGTCCTTACCCAGCCGCGCGCCGGGCCGAAGAGTTCGCCAATGAGGATAAATTTGACCCCAAGCTCCCTGGAGAGCGCGAGGGCAAACTCGCGCAGATATGGCATGCCGTAAAGGCCGGAGGTGGCCTGAAGAACGTCATACACGACCTTATGCGCCTTACGCTCTTCAACGGAGTTATCCGGAGGCTTGAAGGTCCCGTCCGATGGCCTTGTGCCGGTATTGTCATCCATTCTTTCCACGCCTTTGACCGTTCAACAGGTCTCCTGCCGCAGGATATAAGACATCATAGTCCGGGTCATCAACCGGGCAGAGTCAACCCTTAACGCCCATACAGATACATACGCGCCAACGAACGTGCGAATCTTCACTCGTCAGTCAATCCGCCGACACATTAACACCTGCGGCGGGTTTTATCAACAGCTATCAGTCTAAATTCACCATTTACACAGCCCAACAATCGCCCCTTGTTTTGAGGCACAACCGTTGCATATCAGCCCCAGATCGACGCGGCATACCCCGCCTACCTGCGCAGGATATATAGCACAACGATAACCATGACAAGCGTCAACCCGACCGCAATACCGATATACAACTCATCGAGGCGTCTTGATTGCTTCTCAGTCCATTTGAACATGACATTCAAGCCCCCACTCACCAGTGACTTGGTTATAGTGTCGCACACGCACACGTAAGCCCATTAAATTAGACCCTCTCACTTTTATTATATCACCTAACCATAGACAATGCATCAAGACAACCGCATAACCCCTTCAAACCCTTGACAAAATGCCAAACGCGACCATTCCGTCCAGTTTTCAGGCCTTGCACAAGACCGGTCAATACGGACACAGATGCCGTTGCTACGCCCCTTAAAACCAAAAAAACATTAAAGTTATCTGAAGAACCGCCGAAATATTAATGACATGATAACAAGCATCTATATAACCCCTGCCGGGCAGACGCAGAAGGACGACGTGCAGTCCATCCTGCTCGTCGACGACTTCGTGGAGCATCTTGAGCTTATGACAGAGATACTCGAAGGCCACGGCTTCAGGGTCGTGGCCTCGACCGACGCGAACGCCGTGCTGGCCCGCCTGGACGAGCTATGCCCTGACATCGCCGTGCTTGACGTCATGATGCCTATAATGAACGGTTATGAACTTTGCAGAAGGCTCAAGGCCCACTTCGGCAAACGATATTTTCCCGTCATACTGGTGACCGGGCTCTCCCAACTCGACGACAAACTGACCGGGCTTGAAGCCGGGGCCGATGACTTCTTCAGCAAACCGTTCAATACGAAGGAAGTTACCGCCAAGATACGCTCCTTGCTGCGCCTTAAGATGCTGCAGGACGAACTCGACCACACCGAGGACATGATATTCACGCTCGCGACGGCCGTCGAGGCCAAGGACAACTACACGCGCGGTCACTCCGAGCGGGTCAGCGTCCTTTCCGGGAGGATGGCCCGGATAATCGGCCTTGCTGAAAAAGAGATAACGAATATCAGGAAAGGCGGCATCCTCCATGATATCGGGAAGATCGGCGTGCACGAAGACATACTCCATAAGAAAAACGCCCTGACCGGCGAAGAACTCGCCGTCATACGCCGCCACCCGGTCACAGGCACTGAAATATGCAAACCGCTCCGGACGCTGCGCCATATCATGCCCGCCATCAGGCACCATCACGAGAGGTGGGACGGCCTCGGGTACCCCGACGCCTTGAGCGGAGACGCGATACCGCTCATGGGACAGATAGTCGGCATAGCCGACTCATTCGACGCCATGGTCTCGATAAGGCCGTACAGGGCCGGGCTCTCGGTTGAAGAATCGCTGCGCGTCATGCAGGACGAAGTCAACGCAGGCCAGTGGAACCCCGTGCTTCTGAACAGGTTCATCAACATAATAAAATCGGGCCAGGTGGAGATACACGCCCTCTACGGGATGAAATAACCTAAGGAGCGTCTGATTAATTCTGTATTTGTCATTGCGGATTCTCAGACCTGTTGGGCTGAGCTACAGCTATACCTCATTCCCGCATGTTTCTGGCGGGAATCCAGTCCTTGAGCGTAATGGATTCGTCCCCGAATGTCTTAGTCCCCGGCTTAGACATTCGGGGACGGACTAAGACATCGGGAATGACGGATTCGACTTGATGGCATAACATCAGCTTGTTTCAAGGGATTCAATTCTTTCAATTTAACCGGACACTACTGATCCCGGCTCAATCTTTCCCCCTTTTACATCTCATCAGGAGGCCCATTCAAAATGATAAAACTCGCCATCGTAGGCGCCGGCAAGGGCGGCGCAGCCCTGTTAAACCTCTTTCACTCAAGCGCGGAGGTGCAGGTCGTAGGCATTACCGACAGGTTCAAGGACGCCGAAGGCCTCATAACGGCCAGAAAGATAGGCGTACCGGTCGCCGGTATGATATCCGAACTATGCGACGCGAACCCGGACATGGTCATCAATGCGACCGGCGACCCCCTCATCAGCAAGACCATAAAAGACGAGTTCCCCTACTACGTGGAGGTCATCGAGGGCAGAGGGGGACGCCTGCTCTGGGACCTCGTCGAGACGCAAAAACAGGCCCGGCACGACCTCGGCGTACTCTACCAGACAGGACTGGTCCTGGCGAAGGCGCGCGACCTCAAAGACGTCCTCGACGCGGTCCTCGAGAGCGCCTTAGAGCTGACATCCGCCGACAGCGGCTACATAGCCCTTGTGGAAGGCGCCGAGATGGCCGTCTCCGCCCGCATAGGCATGGAAGACGTTGATACGGGTCCGAGGCCGTCCATGCGGTTCGCCGTCGCCAAGGACCCGCTGACCTCGTTCATCACGTCACGAAACGAGCCGGTGGAATTCGACGCCCCGGCGCTCGAAGGCGAGTTCAAAGGCTCCGTGCTCGTTGCGCGGGATATAAAATCGGCGCTGGGCTGCGCGTTAAGGATAAACGGCGATCTCCTCGGCATACTCTACGTCATCGACAGCAAGCCCCGCGCGTTTACCGAGAGGGACAAGGGGCTTATCAAACTATTCTCCTCCAATGCCGCGCACGCCATAGAAAAATTCAAGCTCCTCCATCAACTCGAGGAATCCCTCACGTCCCTGCAAGGCGTCTTCAACGACTCGCAGGACATGATAATCGCCGCGGACAGGGACGGCCATATCGTGCGATTTTCCAAGGGCGGAGAAAGAGTGCTGGGCTACACCGAGGCCGAGGTCAAAGGCAGGAACATCGGCGAATTCTACCACGACAAGTCCGAGCGCGCCAACGTCCTGCGCCTGATGAAAAAGAGCGGGGCCGTCTACAACTACGAGGCCATCCTCATACGCAAAGACGGCGCTCCGGTCGACATAAGCCTGACCATCTCCGAACTGCGGGACAAGACCGGCGAGATTATCGGCACGGTCGGGGTAAGCAAGGACGTGACAAATGAGCTGCGGATGCGGCGCGAACTCGAGGAATTCAACCGGAACCTCGAAGAAAAGGTTATGGAGCGCACGCGCGACCTCGAGCTTGCCAACAGGGAGCTTCAAAAGGCCAATGAGCTCAAGGGACGCTTCATAGCCAACGCGTCCCACGAACTTCGCACCCCGCTCCATTCCATCATAGGCTTTTCGGAGATACTCATACAAAAGTCCTTCGGCACGCTCAACGAGAAACAGGAGAAGTTCCTGCAGACCATCTTCACCTCCGGCAAGCACCTCCTCCACCTCGTAAACAACATACTCGATCTGGCCAAGATAGAGGCAGGCAAGACACAGTTGCAATATGAAAAGTTCCAGATGAGGCTCGTCATCGACGAAGTGGCCATGGTCGTGCAACCGCTGGCCGACCGCAAGCTCATCAAGTTGGAAAAGACCATCGACCCGGATGTCGCGGAATTCGTGGCCGACAAGGTCAAGCTCAAACAGATACTCTACAACCTCATCAGCAACGCCATAAAGTTCACCCCGGACAACGGCCGCGTCTCAATCAGGGCCGCAAAGGCCGTAAACGCCGGGGCGCTTGCCTGGGCCGCCAAGTCGCAGGAGTTTCTCAGGCTGTCGATCGAGGACACCGGCCCCGGCATATTACCGCATGACAGGGACCGCATATTCGAGGAGTTCGAGCAACTCGACCCTTCCAAGCACACCGAAGGCACGGGGCTGGGCCTGTCGCTCACGAAGAAACTGATAGAGATGCACGGAGGACAGATAATCGTAGGCGGAGAACCTGGCACGGGCGCGGTCTTCGACATCTACCTGCCCATGGCCTCCTCGCAGGAGGCGGCCCCGCATGCGACGCCGGAGGCATACGCCGCCGTCTCTTCGCACGAGTCGAAGAGCTCCGCGGCCACCGTGCTCGTCGTGGAGGACGACCTTCCGACTGTGGAACTCATCACCATACACCTTACCAAGGCAGGCTACAACGTCGCGCACGCATACGACGGCGAAGAGGCGCTGCGAAAGGCCCGTGAGATAAAACCGTTTGTAATCACGCTTGATATCATGCTGCCCAAAAAAGACGGCTGGGAGGTGCTTCAATCCCTGAAGGCCGACCCCGAGACGCGCGATATCCCGGTCATCATCCACTCGATAATCGAGAACACCGAGCTCGCCTTCGCCCTCGGCGCCACCGACTACCTGATGAAGCCGCTCGATCAGTCCACGCTCCTGGACAAGCTGAAGGGCATCGCCGTCGAGAGCAGGAAAAAACGCCATCCGGCGAGCGTCCTGCTCGTTACGGCCGATCCCGCGATGCGCGACCACGTCTTCAACTCTTTGCAGGAAGAAGGGCTGCTCCTCCATCACGCCCTCGACGGAGAAGGCGGCATCGACCTCGCCGCCGCCACCAAGCCGAGCGCGATAATCGTGGACGTGGAAGACCATGAACACGGATTCGGCGTCATCAAGAGGCTCAAGCTCAACATATCGCTCATGGACATACCGCTCTTCGTGCTTACGTCAAAGGACATCTCGGAACGCGACAGGGCGGCCCTTGCCGGCAACGTCTCGACCGTGCTGCGCAAGGACGCGCTCGGGGCCGGGGAGCTGATATCCCACCTTAAAAACCTTGAGGTCCTCTACCCGGAAAAGGCCATGCTCGTCGACGACGTGACCGAGACCTTCAACCGCAGATACCTGAACATCCGCCTGTCGCAGGAGGTCAGCAGGAGCATCCGCTACAATCTCCCGACCGTCATGCTGATGATAGAGATGGACAACTTCGAGCGTTACACGGACCTCAAAGGCGAATACTACGGGAACCTCGTTCTGAAAAAGACAGCCGAACTGATAAAGAAGAACATCCGCGCCTCCGACATCCTCGTAAGATATGACACGATGGCCTTCAGCCTGATACTTACCAATACCGTGCTGGACGCGGGGGTCGGCCTCGGCCGGAGGTTCCTGGGCATGATACACGACTACCCGTTCCTGCACGAGGACTGCCTGCCCTCCGGCAGGATAACCATCTCCATCGGCGCTGCCGAGCTCAACGGCGCGACAACGGAAGAGTTCATACATAACGCCGCGACGGCCCTTACGCAGGCGCGGGTAAAAGGCGGCAACAAGCTCGAGACATGCCAGCCCTGAGCGCGGCGCGGCAGAGTTTGACGTTGAAAAAAACCGGGCAATCTGGCAATATACATACAGGAATGACAAATGCGCCGGGGAGTTCGGTTCTAATGATACAGGATAAGTGCAGATGGTTTGTGGATATCGAGAAGGCCGCATATCAGTTTTACGCGGCTGCCGCTGAAATGTTCTCGGTAGACAAGGAGCTTCACGAATTATTGCTCAACCTTGAGGCTGACGAGAGAAAGCAGTATGCCGTTATAAAGGCGATACAGATACTGGCGGAAGGCATGCCCGCGCTGGAACTCTCCTTTTTCGTGGACGAGCCGTCCATGTCCGAGACCCTCGCAAAACTTCAGTCATGCATGGAGCGCGTCACGGACGGCAGCCTGACGAAGACGGAACTCATGCACGCGATAGCCGAGATAGAATTCGCCGAACACAACGACTTCTACCTATACACCGTCAACTCGATAAAGGACGCGCTGCCGGGGCTGATAACGACGGCGATAGACTTCAACGAGCACCGGGGCCGCATAGAACGATTCATCGAGTACCGTCCCGAGTTCAGCGACGTCATAGAGAAGATCCGCCTCCTGCCCATAGAGGGCACAAACAGGCTCCTCGTCGTGGACGACGAGGAAACGCTCGTCGAGGCCTTTAACAAGCTCCTTGCCGAACACGGCGTGGTGGACGGCGCCGCAAACGGCCAGGAGGCCCTTGCAAAGATAGCCGTCAACGAATACGCGGCCATAATCACCGACGTGATGATGCCGGTCATGGACGGGTTGGAATTCTATAAAAAGGCCATAGAGAAGTATCCGCATCTAAAAGACCGGTTCATCTTCCTGACAAATTTCGGGGACAAGTATTACAACTTCTTCGAACAGAACTCCGTCAGGTACCTTGAAAAACCCGCGTCGATAAAGGATATCAAAAAGGCCCTGGCCGAGGTCCTGCAACATTAAGACCCTTTTGACAAGCGCCGCCAGGCAAGCGCTACGGCAAGACCAGCCCCCGTCAACTCAAACGCGACTCATTCCCACGCCCCCCGCATGCCCCGCACCTGACGCGAAGCCGCGTCCGCGCCTGTTGACAAACCCGGCGTAAGACGTTATAAGTATTTTATCCATTAACAAGACTACCGCGCAAAAGGCGGCCGATGAGCACCGTAAGAGACCAGATAATGAGCATGTTCGCCCGCGTGGCGGTCGGCACCGTGACCCAGGAAGAAGGCACGATGCTCATCAATTCGCTCGCCAGAAAAGAGCCGCAGGAGACTGTCAAGGAGCTTTCCGACCTCATCCACAACACGCCGCAGGACATGTCGGCGCAACTCATATTCCGCACCGTCGCCATGTCGCGGAGCCGCCTCTTCTTCGACGTGCTGACCTCGGCGCTCGACCACAAGAGCGAAGAGATGTCCATCTTCGCCTGCGAAGAACTCTCAAAATACTTCCCGACCGAGTCGCAATTCGTCCTTGCCGAACACCTCAACAGCGACGTATATCACGTGCGCAAGGCCTCCGCGAGCATACTGGTCAAGGTCTTCGGAGACCCCGCCATAGAGATGCTCAAGAAACACATCCTCGCCCACGCCGAACACTACTACCGCATGACCTCGGCGGAGGTCCTTGCAGGCGCCGGCGCCAAAGGGATGGACGCGCTCATCCAGATACTCAACTCAGGCAAGCCCGGGCCGGCGGCCACGGCCGCCGAGGTCCTCAGCCGCGACCCCTACCAGATAACCGACGCATACGTGCCGGTCATAGTCAACGCGCTGCTTGAGGCAGGAGACGCCAAGGAGAGCGCGGCGATAGTCGCGCTCTTGAAACTCGTGGCCTCGCTCGGCCCGAGGGCGAAACAATACGCCGAATACATCAAGGCATACGAAGACTGGACCGACGAACTTGTAAGCGCGGAGGCGTGGAACGCGCTCCTTGAGGTCACCAAGGCGGGTTAGACGAGACGGCCAGCCCCCGTTATACAGCGCGGAGCAGACCCCATAATGCAGACCTCCCCATATGCAAGACCGCAGGGCTGAAGCCCTGCGCTACCTCGTGGAAAAACGGCGCAGACCCCGTAGCGCAGACCTTCAGGCCTGCATGCCCTTCCGTATCAGGTTCAACCGCCCCCCGGCAAGGATAATCCCGCGCTCGCGCAGGGTAAGGTCTATTTTCAGGTCCAATCCTACGCCGCCCGCGTCCGCGACGATAGCTTCAAGCCCGCTCTCTATCGCCTTTCGTATCCCCTTAAGCCCTATCGACATCCCCTGCGTGACCATCTCGTAACCGCCTCTGTCAACGAAAAGCAGCGGCGCTATGCCGAAGTTGACGAGATTCGTCCTATGTATGCGGGCAAACCCGACGGCTATGACAGCGCGTATGCCGAGATAGCGAGGGGCGATTGCAGCATGCTCGCGCGAGGAGCCCTGCCCGTAGTTTGCGCCAGCGGCGATTATCCCACCCCCTGCCTGCCGGCACCTTTGCGCGAACCCCTTGTCCAGACGGCTGAAACAGTGTTCGCTGATGGCGGGTATGTTGCTGCGAAGCGGCAGGACGTCGTTGCCGGCCGGCATGATATGGTCGGTCGTGACGTTATCCGCGGCCTTTAATAACACCCGGCCCGCGTAATCGGCAGGGAGCGTATCAAAGGCCGGAAACGGCGCGATATTCGGCCCGCGTATTATCTCGACCTTCCCGCGCTCCTTTCCGGCAAGGGGCCTTTGCATTATGGCGTCGTTAAAGACGTAACGCCGCGGCTCGACCACCTTCGGCTGTCTGCCGAGAGCGCGGGGGTCGGTTATGCAGCCGTTAAGCGCGCTTGCCGCGCACGTCTGCGGCGAGGCCAGATAGACCCTGTCGTCTTCCGTCCCGCTCCTTCCGGGAAAATTCCGCGGGAACGTCCTGACGGAGGCCGTGCCGGTTGCTGGCGCCTGCCCCATGCCTATACAACCGAGACAACCCGACTGATGTATGCGCCCGCCCGCGTGCGTCAAAAGACGCGTGCCGCCCGCGGCCTCCGCGTTCTCAAGCACGGCGCGGCTTCCCGGGTTTATCTCGAAGCTCACGCCCGGGTGCACCGTCTTGCCCTTGAGTGCGAGGGCGACGGACATAAGGTCGTGATAGGAAAAATTTACGGACGAGCCGATAATCGCCTGGCCTATGGGCGTGCCAGCGAGCTCCGAGACCTTCTTTACGTTATCCGGCGAGGACGGGCAGGCGATAAGCGGCTCAAGGCGCGACAGGTCGATTTCATCGGTCTCGTCGTAGGCCGCGCCCTTGTCCGCCTCAAGCGGACGCCATGCCTTCAGCCTGCCGCAACGCGAAAGGAACTCCTTTGTCCGCGCATCCGACGGGAAGACACTCGTCGTAGCCCCAAGCTCCGCGCCCATGTTTGCAATGGTGGCGCGCTCGGTCGCGGAGAGCGTGGCGACGCCAGGGCCCCAGTATTCGATTACTTTACCTATGCCGCCGGAAACCGTATGCCGCCGCAGCATCTCAAGTATCACGTCCTTGGCCGTCACCCAGGGCTTGAGCCTGCCCGTAAGCCTCACGCCCATAACGGACGGGCACCTGAAAAAAAACGGCTCTCCGGCCATGGCAAGGGCTACGTCAAGACCGCCCGCGCCGATTGCGAGCATCCCGAGGCTGCCCGCCGTTGAGGTGTGGCTGTCCGAACCGAGCAGGGTCTTGCCCGGCGCGCCGAACCGCTCCATGTGCACGGGATGGGATATCCCGTTACCCGGCGGCGAAAACCAGACCCCATACTTCATGGCGCAAGTGCGCAGAAAATCATGGTCGTCAGCGTTCTTGAAGTCCGTCTGAAGGAGATTGTGGTCGACGTAGCTCGCGGACAGCTCGGTCTTTACCGAGTCGAGTCCGAGGCTCTCGAACTCAAGGTAGACAAGGGTGCCGGTTGCGTCCTGCGTAAGGGTCTGGTCGATGGTTATGGCGATTTCCTCGCCGGGCCTCCAGAGACCGGACACGATATGGGCTTCGATAATCTTACGGGCAAGGGTCTTTTTCATGACATACTCCGTTGGTCAAGTCAGATGCTTCCGCGAAAACCGGGGCCGGACGCATATCTTGAGTTAATCACCGATTCCAGCCCTGTCAAGACCCGCATGAGCTTGCCAATGGATTATAATTATGATACGGTCTGTTCATGTCAGACGCGGCGAATCGAAACGAGGCCGGTAAACTCGTCCGGGCGCGCCTCATCATCACCGGCAGGGTACAGGGCGTCTACTTCCGCGCCAATACCGTGGACGTGGCGACCGCGCACAACGTGGGCGGCTGGGTCAAGAACAGGCCGGACGGCGCGGTCGAGGCGGTCGTCGAAGGCCGTTGGGAGGCCGTCTCAAAGGTCATCGAATGGTGCCGCGTCGGCCCGCCTAAGGCGCGCGTGGACGACGTGGAACTGATATGGGAAGTCTACGCCGACGAGTTCGACAGCTTCACCGCCCTTACGCGGCATAACGAGTACTGACGCCTGCGACACATAGTACACGACATCCGCAAACGCCGCACCGCCGTCTTCAGGCGGATAAACGCTCAAAGAGGCCCACCCATGACAAACACTCTTAAACGCTCCTTAGGCCTCATCGCGCTGCTGATAAGCCTGTGGGGGTGCGCTTCGACCCCGGACCCGCCGGTCTTCCTCGTGCC
>JACRNO010000079.1 GCA_016234855.1 Deltaproteobacteria bacterium
CTGCCTGCCCAATAAAACGGAATCCCCGTCCTTTTTAAAAAGAGATACGGGTATAGCGCATGAAATGACGCCGGACATAGTTCCGTCCTTTTATCCATATTGAACTCGTAGGTATCGGCGGTCTTATGTCCGGCCGGACAGTGACCGTCAACGCGGGCCACGGTATAGGTCACACGACAGTCGATTATGTCCACCGGATGCGCAAGCGCACCGAAGACCTTTGCGGCCGCGGCCTTCAACCTTCTCAACCACAACGGGGCCGTCCATTCCCGCTGCACCCTGAAGACCACCTTATTCGTAACGCCCGGGCAATGAACCGTCACGCCGCCCGCGTTTATCCAGGACGGCGCGTCGTTGTAGATAAGCCCCAACGCATACGGATACGCCGCGTGAAGGGCGTCCTGGCAAAAGCCTGGCGGCCCGGCATGAATATTCTCAACGGGCATTGAGGCTGCGTGATACCTGCACTCGCCGCGCAGGGTCGCCGCCTTTACCTTTACATTGGAGTCGGCTTGCTTTGAACAGACCTCGCGCGCGTCCCCGGCAGCCTCCAGGCCGCGTATGGTATAGACCGCGCCGTCCAGCGGCCCACGGCAGACAAACGAGCCGGAGCCCGCTTGCGCCACATTCACAATCGCGGGGCTGAGGGCGTTAAATACGTCTAAACTCAGCACGATTTCGTCTTCAGCAACTTCAATCTCGGTTCCCTCGATGTAACCGGCTGGGCAGACGCCGTCCGCGCGCAGGATGCGGATGGTTATACGTTTTTTGCCGTCATGGCGTTTGATGCCGACCCCGGCCACGACTGTGACAAGGTGGTTCGGACACTGGACAAGCACCTCGTTCGGGAATGCGCTGTTGACCCTGCCATCCTTAAAAGCGCCGTTAAACGACCGGCGGCGAAGAAACGAGTTTTTGTCGCGCCTGACCCAGCGAAACCACCCTCCGTCAAGCAGCGTCGCCATATACGGCATCAGGTTGTGATAGAAGAGCGGACACATGCCGGCCGGAATAATCTCTCCAATGGTGAACAACCTGGCCGGGCGCGTGCCGCTCGCGCCCGCGTCCACGACTACGCCTTCAAATGCATTCAGATAATCCATTTGTTGAGCACCGTTCCGGCGTATTTACACTACTTGCTCAGGAAGTTCCTTGCGACCACCATCTTCGACCTCAGGTCCCTTGAAAAGAAATAACTCTTCAGATCCTGTATCGACTGCCTGCAGAAGAGGCACTGACGCTCATCAAGAAAATCCCATGCCTCTTTGACGCCAACCTCGAAGATGTTCTTGCCGAATTTGCCGAAGAGCGTAGCGCACGGGTACATGAAACCGTCCGCGTCGATAAAGCAATATCCCCTCGAAAGGTTGCATGCGGGGAAATCCCCCTTGAACGGGACCCTTTCCCCTTTCATGTAGAGCTTGCTGTAGGGTATCTCCGTCGGGAAGTTGATTATCTTGTCGAGGAGCGTATACGACTTGTCGATCTGATAGCCCTGGCGCTTGTAATCGCGCACGCGCATCCAGAACTCGCGTATCTCCTCGTTCGTCATCGCGTACTCCTTGTCCTTGGTCTTAACGACCGCCTGCTCGGCCAGGGCAAGGGATGTGCCGAACTCGCGGCTTAACTTGAGGAGGTATTCGAGCGCGCCGACGTTATTCTTATTGAAGACCGCGCGCATCTGCACCGGGATACCGTTGTCCTTGCACATCTGAAGACTTTCAACAATCTTGTTATACGAGCCCTTGCCGCGGTTCAGGTCATGCGAGGTCTCGTCTCCGTCGATGGAATGGCAGACGAGATAGAGTTTTTTGAGCGTCGGTATCCAATTCTTCGTAAAGTACCCGTTCGTCCCGGTCTCCGTCATGATGCCCTTGCCAACGATATAATCGACTATCTCGCCGAAGTCCTTCCTTATCATCGGCTCGCCGCCAAGAAGCGTGATGTAGCGGGTGCCCATCCCGTAGAGGGCGTCGACAATCTTGAATATCTGTTCCTTCGAGAGGTCTTTCACCACCCTGTTCGGCGAGTCCGGGAAACAGTAGATACACTTGAGGTTGCACTTCTCGGTGATAAACAGCCCGACGTAAAGCGGCGTTCTCCTGCGCATTATCGCCGCGCTCAACAACCCGCCCGCCACCCTCATGGCGGGCACATACTTTCTTGAAATGGTCTTTTTGCCTAACATGGTTAGCGCCCCTTATAATCGTATGGATAATCAGATTCACAACATCAAGGATGTCGTCCTATTGCATCCGTGAAATCGTCTTGCTCAACAGGCTCCTGTGCAAGACCATCGCCCCTTCGGGACATATCTCAACGCAGCAGAAACAATGTATACAGTTATCGTAGTCAATGACTATCTTCTCCTTGACCGTCTTTATAGCGTCCGGCGGACAGACGGCATGACACTTGTTGCAAAGCGTGCATTTGGAGTGTTTGGTCACGGGTTTAGGCACGAGCAGCCTGCGAAGATACGGCCTCAGCATGCCGGGGCCTATCTCAAGCTCCGTCTGACCGGGAATGACAAAGCCTTTTTGCTTCACATCCTTAGGATGTATAAGCGGAAAGCCTATCTCGTCAAGGTTCGCGCATCCGAGCTTCCTCTGCGCGGCCACGTCGAGTATCGGATTTTTCTCGCGCGTAAGTCCCACCATCGAAGTCACGGCGCTGTCAAGAGCAACGGTATCGTTTGAGGCGAAGACCAGCCCCATTGGGTACGGCTCGCCGTTTTGCGGCCCGTCCTTGTGCATGGCCGTTATGCCGTCCATGATTGTAAGGCCGGGCCTTACGGCCGCGAAGATATCGACTATCATCCTTGCGAAGTAGACCCTGTCTTTACCGGCCATAAGATGCCACTGCGACTTCCTCTTGCCTATAACGCAGCCGAACATGTTCTTGATGCCAAGCGTAAGGCTCATCTGGACGTGGGTCTTGAGCTTGGGCAGGTTTATAATCCTGTCCGCCTCCATGACCTCGGAGGCTACCTCGATATTCTTGAACGAGGCGCCAGGCCCGAGTTCGACAGGAACGGAGTTCTTGAATTGGGCAAGCGTAGCCCCCGCCTTTAACGCGGCCTGCTCAATTCCGGCCGTGCGCGAGGCCTTTTGAAATGAGGCAAGCCCCGGACTGTCGCCAACGATGGCCGCTCCACCGGCCTCTTTAACGAGTGTCGCCACAGCCCACACGACGCTCGGATGCGTCGTTACGTGTTTGTCCGGCGGGCTGTCGCATAGGAGGTTCGGCTTGAGAAGCACCTTCTCGCCCGGCTTGACGAACGCCTTCATCCCGCCGAGCGGCCTTAGCGCCTCGGTCACGGCATCGTAGACGGCCTTCTCGTCGTAAGCGCCGCATTTGACTATTGACACTTCAGGTCTGCCCATATCCGTCTACCCCCCCGGGCCAAGTTTTAAAAATTCCTTCAGAAAACGAAAGACCCTGGCCTCCATCCGGCCCTTGGGCGTATTGATGTAATAGTCACCATCGCGCACCAGATACTCGCCCTCGACCATGTGCTCAAGGCGGCGCGCAAGGATGCCATGGAAACTATAGACCTGCATGATATCGTCGAAACTGAGCTTCTTGTCCGCGGCCTTTTCCATCTCTATCATGACCCTGACGGAGATGGACCTGTCCACGATAAAGTAGAACTGACAATATCCAAGAAATAGGAAAACATAGAGCATCATGCCGCTCAGGAAGTTCATCGCACCGTGTATAAAATGGATGGAACGCTGCGTGAATGCCGGCGCAACCGGCTCCATGGGGACTATGACGAGATAGTCCGCCGGAACGAGCAGATATGTGACTACATAAAGGGGTATTATCGAGAAGAAGATTATCGTGAGGGCCCTGAAACGTTCCTTTAGATCGATGGTTCTGAAGACAACGACATGAAGGGCAAGAAAGAGGATGAAACAGCTAAAGCCGATCAAGACCGCCTTAATCATTTGTGCATCTCCCGTTTATCTAAGCCGTCCCTTACCGGCTTAAAGTGCGGATGATGTCATGATGAATATCGAGTGCTTGGATTTGACGATTATGAATTGCAGGCCGTGTCGAGGTGTGTGGTATGACGAGGTGTACTTCGCGTGATGAACTGTTGTATGTAAGTATACTTCAGAAAATAAGATTGTCAAATCCGCGCCCGGAGGCGCGCCGTAAAATACGGCGCCGCTGGTTCATATACGGCGCGCAAGCGCGCTCAAATGCAAGGGAGCAGCCCAGTCTTGCAGACGGGGCTGCTCCCTTATTATGACATACGCCGTCTTGCAGCGGCTTTAGCTAAGACGCCTTGCCGCTCTCATTCTTTGCCGCTTCCTTGAGTTCTCCCACGAACATCCCAAGGTCTGTCGAATGCATGGTGCAGGCCATGGATATCGGCTCGCCGCCGAACGCAGGGCATGAAAAACAACCGCTGCCGAAGTGTTTGGTGAAGACCGCCTTGGTGGACGGCCATGTCTCGGTTACTTCTCCGGTGGTCATGTCGCCGCCTATGCTATTCCAATCCGCCATTTTGCGCCTCCTGAGGATTTATATATTCGTACCTACGCCTATACGTCCGTATCAGTTACATCATAACCTGGCCATGATTTATATTATATGACTTTCGTCAGATAAAAACAAGGCTCCGTGGATAGCAGGTTGCTGAAAAACTGTCCATTCAGGCTGTTCAAAAAACTCCCGACCCATCCTCCGGATGGGTGCCCCGAAGGCATCGAGGAGCGAGGAATGAGGCGTATTTTCTCCATACGCCGCAGTGACGAGCCGGGGCACCCACGCCAGGTGGCGTGGGTCGGATAACGCAGTAGATGGAGCTTTTTCAACAGCCTGACAGAACTATACGCCGGACGGGCCCGCCTTCTTCCTTATCCTCAGATCGTCAAAGACCGAGTAGACGACCGGTACTACGACGAGCGTTACAAGGAGACAGAGCGCCTGACCGCCGACTATGACGACCGCCATGGAGGCCCTTGACGCGCTGCCGTCGCCCCTGCTGAGAGTGACCGGGAGCATGCCCGCCACGATGGCGAAGGTCGTCATGAGTATGGGTCTGAGCCTCACCTTGTTTGCCTGCATCTGCGCCTCGAACTTATCCATGCCGCGCCTGCGCAGGGTATTCGTGTAGTCGACCTGCAGGATGCCGTTCTTCTTCACGACGCCGATGAGTATAAACATGCCCATGATGCTGTAGATGTTAAGCGTGTTGCCGGCGAGTATGATGGAGAGCACGCCGAACGGTATCGCAAGGAATATCGAGACCATGATGGTTATCGGGTGCACGAAACTCTCGAACTGCGCCGCCAGCACCATGTAGATGAATATAAGGCTCAGGACGAAGGCTATCAGGAAATTGGCAAAGGCCTCCTGCATGACCTTGCCGCGCCCCAGAAACGATGTTGAATACCCGGCAGGCATGTTCATCTCGGCTATTATGCGCCTTGCGTCGGATATGGCCGTGCCGAGCGGCTTATCGAAGAGGTTGGAAATGACCGTTATCTGGCGCTCCTGCGCATAACGGTCGATCTGGCCCGGCGAAGTCCCCGACGTGAAGACCGCAAGGTTGGAAAGTTTCACCAGTCTGTTGCCCGCGCCCGGCACCGTCAATTCGGATATGGCGTCGGCGCTCTGCCTGTTCCCGGCATTGACCCTCAACCTGACGTTATACTGGTCGTCGCCCTCCCTGTAGAGCGTCACCCTCTCGCCGCCGACCAGTGTGCGCAAGCTCGTGGCTATCGTCTCCACCCTGACGCCCAGATCCGCCGCCTTCCTGCGGTCGATATGCACCTGCACCTCTGGATGGCGCAGGGCCTGTCCGGTATCGGTGTCGACAAAGCCCGGCAGGGCCTTGAGCCGCGCTATGAGCGCTGCTGAATACTCATCGAGCTTCGAGAGCTCGGGGCCTCGCAGAACGACGTTGAACGGGGTGGTCTTGAAGCCGCCGCCGGATATCAAGCCGATATTCTGCGCGCTGATGCGAAGCCCGGTGAACTTTTTAAGGCGCATGCGCGCATCCTGCATTATATCGGCCTGAGTCCGGTCGCGCTCGGACATGTGTTTCAATCCGACATAAACGGACGCGTCCGTGACGTTCGACTGATACGCCCCGCGCACGCCGATATTCGTAAACAGATGCACTACCTCGGGTATCTGCTTCAACTCGGCCTCTATGGTCTTCACCACGGCGTCGCTGGTCTCAAGGGAAGCGCCCGGAGGCGTCTCTACGATGACCTCGAATTCGCTCATGTCGTCGTCCACGATGAACTCGAACTTGGCCATCTTGCCGAGCGGGACCACGGAGACCAGCATCAGTACGGACGCTATAACGACGATAAGCCTGTGGTTGAGGCACCAGCGCAGGAGCCTGAGATACAGGCCCTGAAAGAACCCATAGACGCGCGATTCGCGCTCCTGCGTCCCGCTGCCCTGCTTATGCCGGAGGATGCGCGATGAGAGCATAGGCGTGAGGGTAAAGGATACAAGGAGGGAAATCATTATGGCGAAGGCGGCTGTAAGACCGAAGCTCTTCCAAAACCGCCCGACAAGACCGGACATGAAGGCGACCGGCAGGAAGATGACGACGAGAGAAAGGGTCGTGGCGGTAACGGCAAGGGCAATCTCCTTGGTGCCGTGTATCGCCGCGTCAAACGGGGTTCTGCCCTCCTCTTCCATGTGCCTGAAGATATTCTCAAGCACGATAATCGCGTCATCTATAACGATACCGGTGCAGACCGACAGGGCAAGGAGCGTCATGTTGTTGAGCGTAAAGCCCAGAAACCGCATCGCCGTAAAGGTGCCTATGATGGAGGAGGGTATCGCCAGCGCCGCGACAAGCGCGGCGCGCCAGTTCTTTATAAAAAGGAGTATGATGATAGAGGCCAGTATCGAGCCGAGGACGAGGTCCTCCTCGACCTGATTCACCGACCTCTTTATGAACCGGGACTGGTCCGTGACCACCTGGATATTGATGTCCGGCGGCAGAGTCGCCTTTATCTCGTCAAGGCGCTCCTTAACCCTGTCGGCGACCTTGACAGTATTCGTGCCCGACTGTTTTCGTATGAGGAGCGTCACCGCGTTGTTGCCGTCGAGACGCGAGAGCGTGCGGGCCTCTTCCTCAGCATCCGCGACCGAGCCGATATCGCGCAACCGGACCGGCGCGCCCTTGCGCTCCGCGATTATCAGGTCTTCAAAGCCGCCTACGCTCTCAAGCCTGCCCATGGTGCGAAGGCCCTCTTCATGTCCGCCCGATGTAATCCTGCCGCCGGGCACCTCGACGTTGCCGCGCTGCAGCGCCGCCTTTACGTCGATAATGGACAGGTTGTAAGCGGCGAGCCTGTCAGGGTCGGCGATGACCTGAATCTCGCGCTTACGGTCGCCCACTATGGCTATGGCGCCGATGTCCTGTATGACCTCAATCTGGCGTTTGAGTTTCTTATCGGCAATCTCCGTAATCTCGCGGGGACTGCGCTTGCCTGAGACGACGAGCGACATGATAGGCGAGGCGTCAGGGTCGAACTTCTCCATAACGGGCGAATCGGTGCCCGGAGGAAACTGCGAGAGGATGGCCGAGACCTTCTCGCGAACCTCGTTGGACGCGACGTCGATATTCTTCTCGAGCAGGAACGTGGCAAAGACCTGGGATTGGCCTTCAATGGTGGTCGAGCGCAGTTCGTCGATGCCGTTTATAGTGTTGACAGCCTCTTCGACGCGCTTGGTTATCTGGGTCTCAATCTCTTCGGGAGAGGCGCCCTGGAGCCGTGTGGTTATGGTGACGGTCGGCAGGTCGACCTTGGGGAAGATATCTACGCCAAGTTCGCGATACGAGGCCAGACCAAGCACGATAAGGCTCATCACGAGCATCGTCGCGAATACGGGCCTTCTTATGCACAATTCGTAGAGGGACATGGGGAATTGATATATCCGTCAGTTAGTGGGTTATCGTAATCCGCATATTCAGTCTCGCGCGCCGCGCCTTACTTCTTCACGCCAACCGTCACTGGAACGCCTTCGTAGAGATTGGCCAGGTTTGACGAGGCGATGACGTCTCCCGGCTTTACGTCGCCGATTATCTCGGTCATCCCGCCGTCCTTACGTCCGACCCTCACCATCCGCTCGCGGGCCGTCCCGTTCTCGATGACAAAGACCTTTGTTATGCCGACGAAGGAATATATCGCGGACTCCGGGGCAAACGGCGCGGCCTCGTCGTGTCTCGTCAGGATTACGCCCTTTGCGAAATAGCCGGGCTTGAGGATATTGCCTGGGTTCGGCACAATGGCCTCGACGTCAAGCGAGCGCGTCTCAACGTCAACCGCAGGACTTACCCTCGAGAGCGTTCCCGTAAACTCCCTTCCCTGAAAGGCGTCTACGGTTACTCTTATCTTCTGGCCTGCGGCAATCTCAGGCACGGCTGACTCAGGCACCGTGCCTCGGAACTTGAGCGGGCCGCTGCTTACTATGGTAAACATCGGCGTCTTGTCCCGCAGCGACTCTCCGGGCGAGACGAGCCTCTTTTTCACGACGCCCTCTATGGGTGAAACGATTGTCGTGTCGGAAAGCCGCTTTTTTGCAATATCGAGATAGGCCTCGGATTGGGTAAGACGCGACTCGGCCTCCTTGAACTGGGCAAAGGCGACGTCAAACTGGGTCTTTACAAGGTCATACTGGCTCTGCGAGACCATCTCCTGCCTGAACAACTCGGCGTATCTCTCAAGAGAGGTCTTCGCATCGACATAGCGCGCCCTCTCCTTCTCAACGGTCTTTGCGTTGGCGGCGTTGGCGGCCTGCGCCTGTGCAAGACCGAGCCGCGCCTCCCTCTGGTCAAGGACGGCGAGATGAGCGCCAATCTCGACGCGGTCGCCAAGGTCGGCGATTATGCGACCGACCGTGCCGGGACCCTCGTTGCTCACAACGACCTCGTCAAGCGCGGCCAGCGTGCCGGTGGCCTCGACGCTGCGTTCGATGGCGCGCCCTTCGACCGCGACCGTTGTGATAGCCTGAGCCTGCGCGCCCTTCCTGGCGCCGCCCGCCTCGGTCTTTTGCGCGTCCTTTGAGCACCCGTAGTTGATAAAGAGGCACAGGAGCGCCGCGGATGCGGCAACCGAGAGCCTCAAACGACCTTTCTTTCGCATAACCTTCTCCCGACAGGATTAAAGTTAAAGGTTGAAAACATGACCGGTTATTTAATAAGGTTTAAAAAAATTAAAGCCCGGACTCAAGCCCGTGCTCCTCGTCCCTGACCATGACCTCTTCACCGAGCCTGCCGGTCACGGCCTTGAGCGCGAGCTTCGCAAGCTCGTAATCGTATGTGGCATTCATCAGGGAGCGCTGCGCGTCGATGAGCGCGCCGTCCGCGTCTATGACGTCTACGATCGCGGCCAGCCCGTATTTGAATTGTTCGGCGACCATCCGCGCGTCCTCTTCAGCGAACGAGAGCTGCTTTTTGTACGTCTCAATGACCGCGGAGACGGCCTCAAGCCTGTCAACGGCCTCGCGCACCTGGACCTCTATGTCGCGCCTTAACGAAAGGCGGCGAAACTCCGACTCCCTGTGCTTACTGCGGGCCTCGGAGAGCTCGGCGTAGCGCAGGCCGCCTTCGAATATCGGGAAAGCAAGCACCAGCGAACCTGAGACAGACTCTTTCTGAAAGAAGGTCGTCTTCGGGCTCTGCTCGCGCCATGAATAAAGCCCTTCAAAACGCAGCGACGGCATAAACCAGCTCTTCGCGTAAGAGATACCCTCGTCCGCGGCCTTCTCGTCAAGCAGGCTCTGCCTGTAGTCGGAACGCTGTTCGAGCGCGGTCTTTACGAGTTCATCCGTCTCCTGCATGCCCATGGCCCTGACCGGCGGTTCCACAAGCTGAAAAGCGCCGGTCATGCCGGTAATCCTGGCAAAGAGGCTCTGTGCGTCCTTAAGCGCGGCCTCGGCGCTGATAAGCCCGGCCTGCGCCCCGGCCAGCAACGCCTCCGAACGCAGAAGCGAGGCGCGCGTGACCTCGCCCACCTTAAGGCGCGCCGCGGCAATCTTTCGCCGCTCTTCGGCGCGCTTGAGCGCGGCGGTCTTTATCTCTATTTCCCGGTCCGCCTTGAGCACGCCGTAATACGCCCTTGCCGTAAGGCGGATGACCTCGTCACGGGCCGCCTCCTGCCCTGCCATTGATTTACTTGAGATGATACGGGCCTGCCTTCTCGCGGCCCATTCCCTGCCGCCGGTGTAGAGCGGCTGGGTAAGCCTTACGTCGACACGGGAGGCGTCATCCGGCTGGATGACGAATGCCCCGGCGGTCTCCTGCTTGCTGTATGCGGTATAACTGCCCTCGGCCGTGAGTTTCGGGAGTATCTGCGATACCGCCTTGTCGACCTGAGCCCCGGCCTGCATTGCGCCCTCGCCGGCTATCTTTATAGCCTCGTGCGAGGAGATGGCGAGGCGATATGCCTCATCGAGCGTTATCGTCTTAGTCTCGTCTTCGGCAAAGGCCCGGCCCGGCGCCAAGCTCGACAATACAAATAAAGCAAAGACGGATGATATCAAAAGAGCGCGCATGCGCCGGTTTATGCGCGAACGAACCGGTTTGGCCAATTTGGATAGAGTCATACATCCCCCTGCAAAAAAATGAAGTGTGAATGGCCTTAGACGAAAGACGGCAAGGCCGCACAGACCGGCCATTACCGCCGACTGACTTTCAACATGCCGTCAAAGAATATGTCAACGAATGCGTTCACCACCTCGGCGTCCGGTCTCTTGAAGTGCTTTCCGAGCCCGAATATCTCCTGCGAGATGCTGTAATATGCGACCATGCCCAGAAACGCCCTTGATACAAGCAAAGGGTCTATGTCCGCCCTGAACGAGCCTTCTTTGACAAGGAGCTTTATCTGGACCTGTATATGCTCGAAGAACTCCATGCCTCTGGTATTCATGAACTTTTCAGAAAGACCGTGCCCCTCAAGCGCGCTATATATCAGAAGACGCAGGAAGGAGTCGTCCTGCCTGTGTTCGGAGATAAGAAATGCGGCAATCTCCCTGAAGAACTCCTTGCCCTGCATCCCCTTCAACCTTACGAGCAGACGGGAGTTGCCCTGCGTATCCGAACAACGGGCGTTTATGATCGCGTCGAAGAGCGCGTCCTTGTTGGAAAAATGTCTGTAGATTACCGCCTCGCTGATACCGGCGGCCTCGGCTATCTGACGCGTGGTGGTGCCGCTGAAACCTCTGGCCGCAAAAAGGCTCGTTGCGACACTGACTATCTGGTCCTTTCTCTCGGCGGCGCTCAGGCGCATTTTTTTTGGATTATTCCTCTTCATGTATGTTAGTAAGTGCTTACTTTACTATACCGCGCCTCGCTTGTCAAGTGGTTACGGACAAATGTCAGTTAAGGGCCATATAATTTGTGTTAGACTCTGTAGCAGGCTGAACAAATTTTGAGACTCTCATCAAACTGATGGGTGAAGAGGAGGAAATAAGGCGGTATGGCTGATACGGCGATACGGGAAGAGTCCGTGACTATAGACGGCGCGCGTTTCGAGTGGTTGGCGCAGTCCACCGTCCGCGTGAGGTTCGCGGACGGGTTTATCGTCTACTTCGACCCCATAAGGCTCGATACGGCCCCGCCCCTGGCCGACCTCATCCTCATCACGCACCATCACGTAGACCATTGCCTGCCCGAGTTCATAGTCCCGATACGCGGCCCAAAGACGCAGGTAGCCGCCTTTCACGACAGCTACGTTAAATACTGCGTAAAGGATATAAAGGGCGTACGCACGGTAAAGACAGGCCAGACCGTTACCCTTGGCGAGGCCAGGATAACCGGCATCGACGCCTACACAAGGCGCGGGTTTCACAGCAAGGGTGAAGGCTGCGGATTTATCCTTGAATATAAAGGAGTTACAGTATATTTCTCAGGCGACACGTCAAGGATTGACGAGATGGGACAACTTGGCCGGGTAGACGTAGCCATCATGCCGATAGCCGACAACACCTATACGATTGACGCAATGGATATGGTGGAAGCGGTAAAGACGATAAAACCGAGGCTCTTTATCCCTGTCCATTTCACGCCTGAGGACGAACCTGACCCGGTAGTAAAAGAAGGGATGTTCTCGACAAAAGACATACGTTTCTTCACGAGAAAGGCCGACCCTGCCGCCCTGCTCCCATGCTTTGAGGGAACCGGCATCAAGATGGTCATGCTCAGGAAACTTACCAAGCCCGGAGAATAGAACAAGCGCTAAGACAGGCTTATCTGGATGGTAAACGCCACGACCAAGGCAATGAAGATGCCCACCAGCATGATATCGACAGGCTTGAACTCGTCAAAGTCCATAATGCCTCCGGTTAATGATTGAATTTGCCTATGACAACTTAACTGGGACTGCGCATTATCAAAACACCTTCACAAACCAATCCTAACTTTTTCAAGATTAAAGACCGATTAAGGTTCGGTTATCGAGACTTAATCTACGGCATGGCATGGCCGCGGCCAGGCATGCGGGACCGAACGCCTGAAACCCTTTGACGCGCCATGATGCAATTGGTAGAATCAGACCATGGAAATCAAAGACGTCTACGAAAAGACCAGGGGCCTCCAGACCAGCCTTGGCCGCGTTATACGCGGCAAATCCGCCATCATAGACCTTGCCGTGACAGCGCTCCTTGCGCGCGGGCACCTGCTGATAGAAGACGTGCCGGGCGTGGGCAAGACGACCCTGGCCCACGGCCTTGCAAGGTCCATAAGCTGCTCTTTTCAGCGGATACAGTTCACGAGCGACCTCCTGCCCTCGGACGTGATCGGCGTGACCGTCTACAACCAGTCGGCGCACACCTTCGAGTTCAGGCCCGGCCCGATATTCGCCAATATCGTGCTTGCCGACGAGATAAACCGCACTACCCCGAAGACGCAGAGCGCGCTATTAGAGGCCATGAACGACCGCCAGGTCTCCATCGACAGGGTCACATACGCGCTGCCCATCCCGTTCATGCTCCTTGCGACGCAAAACCCGCTTGAATACGCAGGCACCTTCCCTCTGCCCGAATCCCAGCTCGACAGGTTCACCATGTCCATCAAGATAGGCTACCCGGATACGGCTGACGAGCGCGATATCATCAAATCCGTCTCGTCCGCAAAGGTCATCGAGACACTCGAACCCGTCATCACCGCGAACGAGCTCGGTGCGATGCAGGATGCCGTGGAAAAGGTCACAGTGGCCGACGACCTCGTAGGCTACATACTCGCCATAGCCAGGGCCACGCGCTCACACAAGGGCATACGCCTCGGGGTAAGCCCGCGCGCCACCGCTACCCTATACCGCGCGGCCCAGGCCTTTGCCGTGGTTGCCGGGCGCGGCTACTGCATACCCGACGATATCAAGGCCCTTGCCGTGCCCGCCTTCGCCCACAGGATAATACCGTCCGACCTCCGCGCGGACGAGGGAACACAGGTCAACGCGGCCATTATAGAGGAGATACTCGCGACGGTAAACGTGCCTGTGTGATAAAGATTACCCCTTCTCCCCTATGGGGAGAAGGTCGGGATGAGGGGTTGTGAGGGAGCAGAAAGCGACAGGTTGGATTGAGCTAAGCGAAGCCGCATCTACGAGTTTTTCGGCGGGTTCAGGTTTGTAACCTGAACCGTTTATTACGTAATTGCAAAGTATGCGTCGTTTTTCTGAGTACGAACTCAGGGGTTCAAGTTATAAACTTGAACCCGCAGTAGATACGGATTGTGGAAGAGCGGGCGTGACCCGTTCTACACCTTAAAAACCTGCGGTATTTACCCCCCTGATAAGGGGGGCAAGGGGGGGTTAAAACCGTTGGCATACAGGATTTGATGAGCATAGTCATGCGACGCTGAGTAAACCCCCTAAATCCCCCTTATCAGGGGGACTTTACCGATAACCATTTATTATGAACCTCCGCCCTACCCTATCCGTCCCCCTGCCCTGGCTCACCATATTTATAGGCAGGGCATTCGGCAAGGACAAGCCGCCTGCGGCTAAGCGCGGCGGCATACGCGCCATGCTCAAACCCCCGCGCTCGCTCTCTGTAACGCGCGAGGGAAAGTGGTATATTGGCATACTCTTTCTGATAGGCATAGCCGCCATAAATACCGGCAACAACCTCCTCTATCTCGTCGTCTCGATGCTCCTTGCGCTTATTGTAATCTCCGGCGTTATCTCGGAACATACGCTCAGAAGGCTCGCCGTCTCGCGCGCCTGGCCGGCCCACGTATTCAAAGACGCGCCTGCGACCGTGCGGCTTGAGATTACGAGCCGCAAACGCCGCTTGCCTACCTTCTCCGTCCACCTGAAAGAGATACCAACTGACGGGTGCGAGACGGACGGGACATTCGTATTGAGGTTAGACCCGGGTAAGACATCAACAAGGGCCGTAAGATACACCTTCACGCGCAGAGGCATTATAAAACTCAACGGCGTCAAGGTATCCACGCGCTTTCCGTTCGGTCTCTTCTTAAAGGGCAAGGAGGAGCGCTCGCCGGACGAGGTCCTGGTCTATCCGAAGATAGACCAGAAACTGCGTCTGCGCGTTGATGAAGCGGCCCATGCGCAAGACGGGTCTCGTGTCTCTGGCAAAGGCGCGGGCAGCGAGCTTTACGGCCTACGCGAATATACCATGCAGGACCCTGCGCGGTTCATCTTTTGGAAGGCCGCGGCAAAGGCATCGAAACTATTAGTCAGAGAGTTTGAGCAGGATAGCGAGAAGAGGATTACGATAATATTCGAGAACTTCCAATCGTCCGACCCGGCCGTATTCGAGCGGCTCGTTGACGAGGCCGCATCCACAGTCGATTATCTCATCGGGCGCGGCTTTAGCGTCGGCATAAAAACCCTTTCAACCGAAATCAAGCCAGCTCCGGGAGCGGCCCAGCTCTACCCCATCCTGCGTCTGCTTGCGCTCATAGAGCCCGCGGGCCCGAACGGAGCGCCTGGCATACGGGTCATGCACGGATAATAGTCTACCACGCCTTCCTTATTGCATCCAAACTCTTCAGGTAATCCTCCGCCTCAAGGTTTGCGGTAATGCCGTGTTCCTTCATCATATCGAGCATCTTTGAGATTGACACGCCCGCTATGCGCGCGGCCTTTTCTATAGACGCCTCTCCGCTCTTGTATTTTTCCATGGCGAGCATCGCGCGTCCAAGCCCTACAAGCTCGCGCATCGTCTTTGAGACGTCCCCCTCTTCCTCTTTCGCAAGCCGGACAAGTGAACGGTAGTCGTCTTCATTCATGCGTATGCTCAGAGTTTTTACAGACATTCTACTCACCCCCTCTTATCCGTCTTCTCGCATCCGCGATTATCGTTTTTTTATATCTTCCGACGGACTCTAATCTTTCCAACTTCAGGATGGCTTCGTTTCTATTTAAAAGCCTCTTTTCCACAGCCCTTATCAATACGGATATGGCGGTTATGAAATCGATTTTCAAAAACCTGCATGCCCTTATGGCGTTCCTGTCGTCAGTGGCGACAATCGCCGCCTTTCTATGATGCATGGCAAGCGCTATCGCCTCGGATTCGCCTGAGTCGATATTAAAATCATCCATAAGCTTTTGAAGCATCTTTTTCCCGTCAACCTTTGAAACCTTTATTTTGTCATCCGCAATCAACCCGGCTATTTGCGGGGTCTCGATACTGCCCTTTTGCAAGACCTCTTCCTTGACTTTTTCAGGTATAAGAACCTGCTTCCCATAATCGGAAATGAACGGATCAAGGATATCTATCTTCGCGAGCAGGATTAGTGTGGAGGCGTCGAAGATTATCATATATGACAATTATATGACAAGTGCAATATGCTGTCAAGAAAATGCCAAAAAATGCCCCGTCATCCCCTCAAATACAAGGGCATGACGGGGCGGATCTCTTTTATTGCAACGGCCCTTAGAACGGCACCCTGAACCCGGCCATCAGGACATGGGCGTTGACGCCGAGCGACTGATGGTAGAACTCGTACTTGCCCTCTACCGAACCCTGCTTCATAAAGGATACGATGGACGGGAGGTTGTCCTTCAGGGCGTATGTCAGTTTTACGCCTATGAGGTTCGAGTTGAAACTCTTCAACTGCGGAGAGACGCTCCGCAGGGTGTCGGCCGCCGTATAGTCGTCCTTTTGGAAGTAGGCCTTTGACTGGGTGTAGTACCTGTAATTGAGACGCAGAACCGTGCGTTCCGAGACGGGCTTGTGCCACTCTGTCTCGCCCGTATACGACTTGATCTTCCAGTCGTCGGTATAGTAGCGGAAGTTGAACTTTATCGCGCTCCTGTCAAGGATGCCCCATCCGAGTATGTAGTGGTTTACGCCCGCGAGATATGCGTTGCGGTCGCGCTTGCCGGGAAAAGCCTCGGTAAGACACGTCGCGCTCTCGGCAGTGCAGGTTGAGGCGGCCACGCCTGCCGTCGGGATGAGCCTTATGCCCTCGGACTGAACGCCGGAAGAGTTGGAACGCGAATACCCAACCTGCGCCACCGTAACCGGAGAAATCAACTGCGTCACCCCGAAAAAGTAGTTGTTGGTGTTGCGCTTCTCCCGTGCACCCATGAACTTGCCGTGTACCGTATCCATGTTCCGCGAATAACCGGCGGTCAGGGTGGTGTTCTTGTCGTTCAGCTCTTTTTTAAGCGTAACCGTAGGCGTATGAGAGACGTAATCCTTCTCATGGCTGTAGTCGTAGTAGACCTCGGCGCCTATTATATTATTGAAGTTATGGGTCACGCCAGCGGTGAAGTCGTGTCTGGTATCCGTGGCCTTGCTGCCGTCGGAAGATACCGCGCTCGACGCGCCGCTTGCCGCGTGAGTGGCGCCGGTTGTCACGGCATCGCCGCCGCCGACACCGTCACCTCCTCCGCCCTCGCCGCTTCCGCCCCATGCGGGGTTTATGAAGTCGACGTTGTACTTCAGATAAGTAGAGGTCTGGAGCGATAAGTCCTTGTTCAACGCGAATACGGCGGTGTAGACGTCCACGCCGTTGTCGAACGAGTGCATATAGCCCTGCGCCGCGACGTAGTTCTCGGCCTTTGCATTGCCCGCGAAAAGGAGCGCGGCGCTTACGGCCAGCAGGATTATTGCGCGCAAGCCCATGGCCTTGAAGCGATTAATTGCAGCCACAGCCACCTCCGCTCACCCCGAAAGAGCCGGACGAACCTTCACGCGTGCCGAGGAAATGCTCGCGCACGGCCTTTTCTTCCTTGTTATAGTCAAACTGCATTGTAGGGTCGGCCAGGTACTCGCGCTCCCACGGGTTGACATGCGTACAGCCCGCGGCCCCCATAAGCGCCACGCCGACGAGCGCAATCCGGAAGATTTTCCTCATACCCTCTGCTCCTTGCTATTGTAAAATGTCTTATTGCTTGAGAAGCCCGTCGACCTCGGTTATCCAGCTTGCCGGGTCAGACTCGTTAAAACCGAAATGGATGTAGCGCACAATACCGTTCTTGTCTATTATAAAGGAGGTCGGCATCATCCTCGCGTTATACGAGGAGACGACCTTCGAGTCAGGGTCCAGCACGACTGTAACCTTCTCCGATAGATTCGGTATCTTCGAGAGGAACTCCTCGACATGAGACCTCTGTTTGTCCACGTTTACGGCAAGCACCACCACGTCTTTATCCCTGTACTTGGAGATAAACCTGTTTATCTCCGGGAACTCCTGCTTACAAGGCCCACACCATGACGCCCAAAAGTCCAGAAACACGACCTTGCCTTTGAAACTATCGAGCGTTACCGCCTTGTCCTTAAGGTCGTTGAGGCTTATATCCGGCGCCTTCTCATTTATCATCCCGGCATACGTTGACCCAGCCGTCATAATAACCAACAGTATGACTGCAGCAACCGCCTTCATGACCGCCGATACCTTTCTTGTAATCATCTTCCTTCCTCTGACCGTCTACCAACCGTCACACGAACAATATGGCGCATTATAGAGGCGTTACAGCCTGGCGGACAATATTACATATCAGATATTAAAGTCAGATTAGAATGTCGCGGAAGGATGAAGAATCGTATTTAAGGCTAATAAAATAGGGGGAGATGTCAAGAAACGGCCTCAAAAAGCCTTATACAGGCCCTGAACAGGATTGCTGCCAAATCACACCCTGCCCCTGAACCTGTTGCCGGTTGACTCGCGTTGAAGCACAAAAACCATACCCGCAAAGGCCATCATGAGTATGCCGTGCACCTCTTCCCATAGGCCGTTGACGAGATTTATCAAGGCATAAGAAACGAGCACGCCCACGACACTATAGACGAGCAGCCGCGCACCCTCGCCGCTGTCCTTCCCGGCCCGGGCTAACGCCCTCCAGACGACGGCCCCCCAGAAGAAGAGAAATGCCGCAAACCCGATGATACCCACCTCGAAGAGAATCTGAAGGGTCAGGTTGTGCGGGCTTGCGCTGCCGTATCCCCTCTCGCTGAAATAGCCATACGTCCGGCTCTCCTTATCCCATCTGTCGAGCCAGCCGCCGTCCCTTACCGCATACGCAATCTTCTTCCAACCGTATCCGTATCCGATGAGCGGCCTGTCCTTTATCATA
The DNA here is from genome assembly GCA_016234855.1 of Deltaproteobacteria bacterium. Lineage (GTDB taxonomy): Bacteria > Desulfobacterota > GWC2-55-46 > GWC2-55-46 > GWC2-55-46 > JACRNO01. The sequence goes on from JACRNO010000079.1 coordinate 18,534, forward strand.
TCCAGCGTCCCCTTCCAGATGGAGAGCCTGTCGGTCAGCCCCTCGTACTCGACAGACCCTGAAGCCCTGACTGTCTTCGTTACATAGCTGTCCGGCATGACTATGGTCTTATACCTGTCAAAGGAATCGGGTTTTATAAATAACAACGCGGCGCTTATGACGGCGGTCAACACTAACCAGGCGACAAGGGCTTTATAACGCTTTGCAAGGACGGTGATAACGGCCATTGATACGACTATGGCTATTATCTGCCCCCTGTGGTTATTTAATATGGATAGGACGAACTCCATGGATATGATGGCGATAAATACAGCCTTCACGGCCGCCCCGTTCCTTGAAGCGTAGAGGTAAGCAAGGGCCAGAGGGATGTAAAAGGTGGCGAAGAGGGAATAGCCCTGCAGGAGCTTATCATCTCCATGCGTCGTGGCGTAAAGCCAATTCAGCAGCACGCCTGGCGGTCTCGTGAAGACGATTGCAAGGCTCAGGACGGCAAAGCCGCTGAGCAGGGCATATACGAGCGGCCTGAGGGCTTCCATACCGTCGAACTCGTTTATGACGACGAGAAAGACCGCAAGTTGATAGAAGAGGCCCTTCCTGAGAAAGTTGAAACTGTCAAGCGGATACGGGCTCAATACGGAGCTTATGACGCAGACCGCCGTAAGCAGGATAAGTCCCTGGATTATCCTGTCCCTGTATTCAATGCTCAGCCCCCTTTTAACGGACTTGACGCAAAAGAGGACGAGCATAATAACAAAGGCCGACTCTTTTATGCTTGTACCGCGGCTTATGGGCTGCAAAAAGACGAAGATGAACAAAAAGACCTTTATCAGGCCGTATCTCTCTATGGCATCCACAGCCCTGTCATGGAATCTCATCAGACTTGCTCTCTCCCAGGCTCTCAGGCGGATTATTTTCGCGCCACCGAATAGACGCTCGAACCCCGGTCAAGGGCATACGCGATATTCGACATGAGGATATCAAACGGCGCCGCGAGCATCTTTTTTATATCCCTGAGCCGTTTTCCGCCGGCGCCCTGCCGCGCCCCAACGGCGGATATCCGGGAGTGGTCAGATGTCCTGTAACGTATGTCTATTTCTTTGGCAAGTATCTTTTGAAGCGGCCCCTTGAAACCCGGGTTTATGAGCGGCACCACGACCCTCTTGAGCATCTTTGCGAAAGGCAGCCTCAGACCGTCGTAGTCGCAATGCCTCGACGCGATAATCTTAAAACCTGCGGCCTTCAGGAGCTCATCAAGGCTCTTTTGCGAAAAATATGTTATATGCTCGACATTAAAGAGCTTCCAGGGGGTCTTCTCGAACTTCGAGCCCACGGAATATATATCGGGCGTCTCCACAACGAGACAGCCGCCGGCCTTGAGCTTTGAATAAAGGAGCCTCAAGACGCCCAGCGGGTCCTCAAAGTGCTCTATGACCTGGAAGAGGCATATCGCGTCGTAATGCGCGTCCTTAAGGGCAACGTTTTCAAGCATATCCCTGTGGACATGCAGCCCCTTTTCAACGGCCTTCAATCCGTGCCTCGATGGCTCGACACCCGTGACGTTGAACCCCCTGCCCCTGAGTTCATCGAGGAAGTGCCCTTCGGAAGCGCCTATCTCAAGGACCTCCCCTCCGGTCAAGCCGGTATGCCTCATGAAATAATCGGCGCGAAACCCGGCCGCCCTTATAATCTTCAGCTTGTCGAAGTTGGAACGCAGGTCGGGGCCGTCATGCCCGCACGAGGAGTAATGCGCGTTAAGGATAGAGAGCGAGCCAACGCTTGCAATCTGGATGAAATCACACCGGTTGCAGCGCGATATCTCAACCTCGTCTATATAGTAGACGGGCGTGTAATCAAGACTCGCGCAGATGCGGCACGGGCGCATACCGCCCGCCGTCTCCAGCAATGCCCTTGACGTTACTGGCGTCTTTTCTCTCATAATTGAACTTCGCTGGCGCTATGGCTGTATGCCGTCATTTACGCGCGTAATGACCCGGCATACGCCGCCTCAAATCCGCAGGTCATATCTTGTCGAAAAAAGGTTTCAATTTATTGTAAGTCGCCTCGAGATGCTCCGGCATGACGCGCACCTCGGATAAGACCGGCATGAAGTTGCAATCGCCGTTCCATCTCGGCACGACATGGGTGTGCAGGTGGTCGACGATTCCGGCGCCCGCCGCATGCCCGACGTTCATGCCGATATTGAACCCCTGCGGCGCAAAGGCCGAAGTCAATATCGCCACGCTGAGACGCAACAGCCGGTGCATATCGGCGCCCTCGGCGTCCGTAAGGTCCTCGACCCGCCCGGTGTGGTTGACGGGCGCTATGAGTAGATGGCCGCTGTTATAAGGGTATTTGTTGAGCATGACAACGGACGCGGCGCCCGCATACAGCACCTGCCCGTACTCGAGAGTGCCGCGGTGAGCGGCACAGAAGATACACTCCCCGTCCCTGGGGGTGTCGAAGTAGACACTGCGCCATGGCGCCCATAATTGTTTCATCGGAAGGAGACCGCCGGTTTTGATAAGACCGCCAGGATCGGCTGGCGTCAGTGTTTGCCGGATTCAAGTGCGGACAAGAGGCACGATTAGAGGTGACGCCGGATAATGCCGCCGGTTATCAAGCCTCTTCTTCAGAACTCCCCGGGTTTATCCTTTCGCGTATCTCTTTACCGGCCTTGAAAAACGGGACCCTCTTCGGCTGGATGAATATATTCTCGCCTGACTTGGGGTTACGCCCCTGCCTGCCCTCGCGCTCCTTTATCTTAAATGAGCCGAATCCGCGTATCTCGACCTTGCCGCCGTTTGCAAGACTGTCAGCCATCGACTGAAAGAGCGTATCGACGATAATCTCGATGTCTCTTCTGGAAAACGCCGTAACCCTGGAGGATACCTTCTCAATAAGCTCGCTCTTTGTCATTCCGCCTCCTCATCATCACGAAACGCAGGGCGTTAGAATGCAGCCGCAGTCGTTTTACATTTATCGCGTCAAAACTGCCTGTCAAATTCCCGCAAGGAACGTGTCTTCTGTCTTTACGGCGCTCGCATCAGGTACATGACGCGCATGCCCGAAAGAAACCGGCTGATCTCGCTCGCGGCGCTGTCTTCCAGGAGCGAGCGTATAATGCCCAGACCCTTCTTCTCCGGGTATACGACGTTAGGTTTGCCCTTAATGCCCGCAAGCTTCGCGCTGAGGTTGATTGCGTCGGTAAGGTCGCCGAGCTCGTCCACCAGTTTTAATGAGCGCGCCTGCGCGCCGCTGAAGACGCGGCCGTCGGCAATGCGCCCGACCTCTTCGACGCTGAGTCCGCGCCCGTCCGCAACCGCCTTTATGAACTGCGAGTTCACGTCGTTGATGACGTCCTGAAGGAGTCTTTCTTCCTCCGGCGTCATCTCGCGCAGGGGACTGCCGGTGTCCTTGAACTTGCCGCTCTTTATGACCCTTCCCTTAAGGCCTATCTTTGCAAGCAGTTCTTCGACGTTCATGAATTCGACTATGACGCCTATGGAGCCCGTGATGGTGCCCGGGTTCGCGACCACCTTATTGGCGGCCATCGCCGCGTAGAAACCGCCTGAAGCGGCCACCGCCCCCATCGAGGCGACGACGGGCTTGGTCTTCCGAAGCCTCAAGACCGAGCTGTAAATCTCCTGCGACGGGCCTACCGAGCCGCCCGGAGAATCAATGCGCAGTACCACGGCCTTTACGTCGGTGCTGTCCTCGAGGTCGCGCAACTGCCCGGTAATCTCGGCGACGTCGGTTATGACGCCTTCGAGTTTTACAACGACAATCTTGTCGGACAGCGCCATTGTCCCTTTTCCCGCAAACCATGCAATGAGCACGGCGATAAGGACGAGGATGAAGAACGACGCGCCAAAGGCGGCGAGGATATTTTTGAGGTTAATCCCGGTCATTTAGGAGGCCGTATCCGGCTCTACCGTCTTATCATGCCCGCCTTCGCCCTTTATAGCGCGGATGCTGAGGCCTATCTTATTGTCGTCCGGGTCTACGTTGAGTATCTCCACGTCTACCATATCGCCCGTCTGAACCGGTGAGCCCTTTTTCTTGCCGCGGTTCAATTCGGATATATGCACAAGCCCTTCAAGCCCCGGTTCAAGTTCCACAAAGGCGCCGAAGTCGGCCACGCTCGTAACCCTGCCTTCGACGGTCATGCCCGGGGTATAGCGTCCTGCCACGCCTTCCCACGGGTTCTTCTCGACGAGCTTGGTGGAGAGGGAAAACCTGCGCGCGGCGGAGTCGATATTCAGCACCTGGGCCGTGACTTCCTGCCCCTTCTTGAATATCTCGGAAGGGTGCTTTATCTTCTTCCACGAGAGGTCCGAGACGTGGACGAGGCCGTCGATGCCGTCCTCGATGCCGATGAATACGCCGAAATCGGTGATATTCTTGACGACGCCCTTGACCACGGTGCCCTTGGGATAACGCGCCTCGATGTCGGACCACGGGTTCGACTCTATCTGCTTCATGCCGAGCGAGATGCGCTTGTTTGCCTGGTCCACGTCGAGTATCAGCACCTCTACCGCGTCGCCCACCTTGAGCTTCTGCGACGGGTGACGGAGCTTTGTCCACGACATCTCGGATATGTGCACAAGCCCTTCAAGCCCGTCTTCAAGCTCTATAAACGCGCCGTAATCGGTGAGATTGACGACCTTGCCGTTGGCCTTGGCGCCGACGGTATAACGTTCGGCCACGCCCTGCCACGGGTCCTGCTTCGTCTGTTTCAAACCGAGGGAAATCTTGTTATCTTCCTTGTTGTACTTGAGTATCTTGACGGTAATCCTGTCGCCGACCTTGAGCACCTGCGACGGATGCGTGACCTTGCCCCATGAGAGGTCGGTCAGATGGATGAGCCCGTCTATGCCCCCGAGGTCTATGAACGCGCCGTACTCGGTGATATTCTTGACCAGCCCCTCGCACAGCGCGCCTTCCTGCATGTGCTCAAGGGTATTCTTTCTCAACGAGTCTCTCTCATCTTCGAGGAGCGTGCGCCTTGAGACGATGACGTTGTTCTTATGACGGTTGTGCTTGAGAACCTTGAAGAGATAGGTCTGCCCTACGAGCTTGTCCTGATTCCTTACCGGCTTCAGGTCGACCTGAGAACCCGGCAAAAAGGCGGTGATGCCGCCGATATCGACGTAAAAACCGCCCTTGATACGCTGGGTGATGGTGCCTTCCATGGGCTTGCCCGTCTCCTCAGACTCGACAATCTCGTCCCATATCTTGAACTGGTCGGCCTTGGCCTTTGAAAGGACGAGATAACCCTTCTCGTCCTCGCGGCGCTCAAGGAACACCTTTACGTCATCGCCCACGGCGACGGTCGGGTTGCCGTCCGCATCGAGGAATTCCTTTAACGGCACATGTCCTTCGGACTTGTAACCTATATCTATAAGTACTACGTCTTTGGTTATCTGGACTATCTTCCCCTTGATGATTTCGCCTTCCTGGAGCTCTTTTATCCTGCCTTCAAAGAGCGCCTCGAAGTCGTTACTCGCGTCACCGGCCTGAGTTTTCTCATCAATCCCTGTCATCAATACAATACCCTCCCCCGCCTTTTTGATTTATCGATAAAAGATATCACAGGCCGCGATAAATGGCAAATCATTTCAGGACGTTATGCGCAAAGGCCTCAAAAAAAGGCCTGTATCATGCGTTCACCGGGCGATCCGCGCCCTTGCCCTGCGATATCTCGCGTATCCTTACCACGGCGTTATCTATGACCCAATCCGGCGTTGACGCCCCGGAAGTCACCCCGACCGAGGCCGCGCCTTCAAACCAAGCCGGGTCTATCTCGCCTGCCACCTCGATGTGATAGGTCTTCTCCCTGATGGAGCGGCATATCTCGGCAAGTCTGCGCGTATTCGCGCTGTTGCGCCCGCCGACCACCACCATGACGTCCACCCGGCGCGCCAGTTCCGCGCTCTCTTTCTGCCTTATGGACGTGGCGTTGCAGATGGTGTTGAAGACCTTCAACTCCGTGGCCTTCAGAAGACAGGCGCTTACCACGTCCTCGAGCTTTTCTATGGGCAGAGTCGTCTGCGCGATGATGCCTATCTTCTTCGTCCTCGGCATATCCATCAATGCCTCATGCGAGTCCGCGACCCTTATATCGGAGCTGCCGTAGCTTACCAGGCCCTTCACCTCCGGGTGGTCTTTCTCCCCGGCCACGACGACCGTATACCCCTCTGCCGACAGGCGCGAGACGAGTTCCTGCGCCTTCTTCACGAACGGACAGGTGGCGTCTATGACGTTAAGCCCCTTTTCCCTGGCCTTTTGCATCTCGTCAAGCCGCACACCGTGAGACCGTATGATGACGGTGCCGGACGCCACCTCGTCGAGGGATTCCTTGGCATGGACGCCGGAAGACTCCTCCAGCATCTTTACCACCTGCGGGTTGTGGATGATGGGGCCGAGTGTATATATCTCGCCGGCGGTCTCGCGCGCGCACGAGTCAGCCATGTTTATGGCCCTCTTTACGCCGAAACAGAACCCTGACGATTTTGCAATGAAGATTTCCATGATTATCGTAGGGGCGAAGCAAGTATCAACTGCTTCGCCCGCCTTCCGTGGCGTCAGGAGTTTCCTCCTGACGCCCTGCCATATGGCCGTCGGGAGGAGACTCCCGACGGCGCTCAAAACGATATACTGTCATTTCGACCGCAGGGAGAAATCTTGCGACTTCAACGGCCAGCGGTTTTGAGATTTTCCGTGGCGTCAGGAGTTTCCTCCTGACGCCCTGCCATATGGCCGTCGGGAGGAAACTCCCGACGGCGCTTATATTTCAGGTTCACGTAGCTCAGGGCTTTAGCCCTGACAGGAACAGGCATTCTGCATCGGCAACATCAGACCTGAAGGTCTGAGCTACAACCTGACAAAAGAGCACAGCAACACCCCTACAGCCCTGTCCGCTCCTTCACAATCTCCAGTATCCGCGCCGCCACGCCGTTTATATCGAGGCTACCGGTGTCTATGACTACGGCGTCTTTCGCCGCAACAAGCGGCGAGTTCTTCCTCTGCGTGTCGCGCTTGTCGCGCTCCTCAATCTTCTTGCTCACGTCGGAGGCTACCGCGCCGCCCCTTTCAGCAAGCTCCTTATGCCGCCTTGCCGCCCTCACCTCGTGCGAGGCATCGAGGAATATCTTTACGTCTGCATCGGGGAATACGACCGTGCCGATGTCCCGGCCTTCCATCACGACGCTGCCTGCCTCACCCAGCCGCCTCTGACAGGCCACGAGAAAGTCGCGCACCGGCGTCTTTGCCGATGTGACGGAAGCGAGCGCGCCCGCCTCTTCAGTGCGTATGCTTCCTGAATAATCAACCCCGTCTATCAGCATATTGCCTACGGCGTCGTATGTTATGTTTACCCTTGCGCAATAATCGCGCAGGGCAGTATCGCTCTCTATATCTACGCCTGCCGCGTCTGCCGCTACGGCAAGACTGCGATACATGGCCCCGGTATCGACGTAACTATACCCAAGGGCCTTTGCCACCCGCCTGCTCACGGTGGTCTTGCCAACGCCGGACGGGCCGTCAATGGCTATGACGAGGGCTTTCTTCCTTTTATCGCTCATGACGGCACCTACCTACATTTTCCCTCCACTTATCTAAGGAAGCTCTGATTAATTAAATTGAAGTGAATTGTCATTTCAAGCGCGTGAGCCTTGTGCGCTAACGTTATGCTTTTGGCGCCTTTAGCCCTGAGCGAAGCGAATGGGGAGAAATCTCGTTTTTTAAGCAATTCGAGAAGTTACAAGATTTCTCGTCGCGAAAACGCTCCTCGAAATGACAGACAACGGAATTAATCAAAGCTTCCCTAAGTAGAGTCAGGCTTGCTTTTCTCCTCCCCTTATCTAAGGGGAGGCCGGGAGGGGTTAGTTTTCTTGCCTATGAGACCTTTGCATAACTCAAAAAGTAAATACCACAGTTGTCATTGTGAGCGCAGCGAAGCAATCTCGTTCCTTGATAAAGCAGCAAATTACGAGATTGCCGCGTCGCAACAGCGCTCCTCGCAATGACAATTACTCTCTTTATTAGGCTTATGCAAAACTCTCCTTATCTAAGGGGAGGCCGGGAGGGGTTAGTCTTTTTGTCAGATGAAGCAAACTACTAACTCCCCCTGCCCCCTCTTTGCAAAGAGGGGGTACTGTACTACTGGGCGATAGACTCCAGCAAATCATAAAACCCGGGGAACGAGACGTCAGCGCACTCAGGATTTTTTATGGTAATCCCGTCCTTTGCGCGAAGCCCTGCAATAGCGAACGCCATTGCGATGCGGTGGTCTCCGTGGCTGTCGATTGTGCCGCCCTTGATACTCTTTCCGCCGCTACCTTCTATGATAATACCGTCTTCTTTCTCCTTACAAGTTACCCCCACAGCTCTCAATGATTCAGCCATTACAGCTATCCTGTCACTCTCCTTTACCCGAAGCTCCCCTGCCCCGCTAATCACTGTCCTGCCTTTTGCAAAGGCTGCGGCAATACAGATAATGGGGAACTCATCAATGGCGGGAAGAAGCTCTTCCTCGCTTATATCGACACCTTTGAGATAACAGTCAGCACTTGTTACATTAATCGTAGACATTGGTTCGTACCAAAGCCCTCTGTCATTGTCAGGTACAACATTATCACTACGCTTTATTAGACCTGAAGCTATTGGACCAGAACCAACCATTTTTTCAAGAATGGTAACGATACCCATGCGGGTAGGGTTGACTCCAACGCCGCTCGTGACGTCGCGCCCCTTCAATGACAGTTCTGACAGGGGCGTTATCATAGCGCCGACCATAAAAAATGCGGCAGACGAGATATCGCCGGGAACCAATATTGTGCTGAGGCCTTTTAGCTTTTTCTTAGACGTAATCGTTATACGCAAACCTTCTACTTTTATATCAGCGCCAAATGCCTTGAGCATCAATTCGGTATGGTCACGCGATTTAGCTGGTTCTTTAACCACAGTCTCGCCTTCGGCGTATAACCCGGCAAGGAGTATGGCTGATTTCAACTGTGCACTCGCAACAGGCGAATTATATTTTATCCCCTTCAACTTTCCGCCTTTTATGGCAAGCGGCAGTAGCCTATCATCGTCTCTACCGTTTATCTGGGCGCCCATCAAGCAAAGCGGTTTAACAACCCTAGCCATCGGCCTCTTACGCAAAGAGGCGTCGCCGGTGATAACGGAAAAAAAAGGCTGTGCGGAAAAAAGACCTGTCAATAAGCGAGCCGTTGTGCCGGAATTGCGAACATCAATTACGTCATCAGGCTCTTTGAGACTGTCCATGCCGTAACCGGTTACAACCAAATCACCGCCATCTTCCGTGATTACAACGCCCATCTGCCTGAAGGCATTAATGGTAGAAAGATTGTCCTCACCTTCGAGAAAATTCTTTATCCTTGTTGTGCCGTCAGTTATTGAACCCAGCATAACTGCCCTATGCGAGATGGACTTGTCCCCGGGCACGTGCACTTCACCGTTAAGCCCCTTCGCCTCGCCTACCGTTATCGAGCCGTCGGCGTTCTTACTTATGATGGTCATGGTTGCACGGCCCTTCGTGTGGTTTGTGGTCGTGGGACTTATGCAGGGCAGGCTGTTTCGGAGCAAGCGAATCGCGGAAGCCCTTGGCCTTTGCAAACTCCCTGGTAAGGCTTGAGAGGTCTCCGGCCTGTATGAATTTCTTCACCGTCTCAAGACGCTTCTGAAAACCCTCGATAGCGTCGACAATATTGCCCTTGTTCATCCCGCAGATCTCGCTCCACATCTCAGGCGACGAAGACGCGATGCGGGTCGAGTCCTTGAACCCGCCGGCCGAGTACGTCATGAGGTCGGCGCGCCTGTTGGCGGTATCGCCTACGGCATTGACGAGGTTATAGATGATGATATGCGGCAGGTGCGAGGTCGAGGCCAGAATCCAGTCGTGGATTTCAGCGTCCATCATGACGACCTGCGCCCCGGCCTCCTGCCATATCTTTTTCACCGCCGCAAGCGCGGCCTTGTCAGTGGACTCGGTCGGCGTGATGACGCACTTATGCCCCTGAAAAAGCCCAGCAGACGCCGCTGCAACGCCGGATTGCTCACCGCCGGCTATGGGGTGCGCGCCCACAAAATGCACGCCTTGCGGCAGCGCAGGCTCGACAGCCTCTATTATGGCGGCTTTTACGCTGCCGACGTCCGTTACTATCGCGCCGGGTTTGAGATAAGCGCCTATGCGCTTTATGACCTCGGGCGTCTTCTTAACGGGCAAAGCGACGATTACAAGGTCAGCGTCCTTTACGCCGTCTTCAAGCTCCTGCGTAAACGAGTCAACGACTCCGAGCTTTTTCGCGGTGACAAGGTTCTCGATGGTCCTGCCTATGCCGGTTATATGTCCGCAAAGCCCTTTCGAGCGCAAGGCCATTGCGATGGAACCGCCGATAAGACCGACGCCGATTATTGCAACTTTATTAAATGGGATTTCCGTGGTCATTATTCCTTTCCTATTCTTATATTGTCTGTCTTGAAATCGGTCAGACCGCCATGCCGACCGCGGCGGCGACCTTTCTGATATCTTCCATGAGCGCTGCGAACTTCTTGGGCTTGAGCGACTGAGCGCCGTCGCAAAGCGCGCTTTCAGGGTCGGGATGAACCTCTATCATAAGCCCGTCAGCGCCTACGGCCACGGCGGCAAGGGAAAGCGGGGCAACGAGCGCCCACCTTCCTACGGCATGGGACGGGTCGACGAAGACAGGCAGATGGGTCTCTTCCTTCAAGACCGGGACCGCGCTCAGGTCGAGCGTATTGCGCGTGGCCGTCTCGAATGTGCGTACCCCGCGCTCGCAGAGCATGATATTGACGTTGCCCTGCGCGGCGATATACTCGGCGCTCATAAGGAGTTCCTTGATGGTGGCGGAAAGCCCGCGCTTCAAGAGCACGGGCTTGCCGGCCTTGCCGACCTCGGTCAGGAGCCTGAAGTTCTGCATGTTGCGCGCGCCGATCTGGATGATATCCACGTACTCGCACATAAGCTCTATATCGCGCGGGTCCATAAGCTCGCTTATTACCGGCAGGCCTGTGGCCTTCTTTGCCGCGGCAAGGTATTTGAGCCCCTCGATGCCCAAGCCTTGGAAGTCGTAAGGCGACGTCCTGGGCTTGAACGCGCCGCCCCTCAGGATATTTGCGCCTGCGGCCTGGACCTGTTTGGCGGTATCGACGAGGGATTCCTTGTTCTCGATGCTGCACGGCCCGGCTATGACCTGCAACTGGCCGCCCCCTATCTTTACCCCGCCTATGTCGATAACCGTGCTTTCCTTGCGGAATTCGCGGCTTACGAGCTTGTACGGTTTTAATATCGGCATGACGTTTTCCACGCCCGGAAACGTATCCAGCGGCAGGTTCCTCAACAAGGCCTCGTCTCCGATTGCCCCGATGATGGTGCGCTCCTTGCCCTGCGAGACGTGCACGGCCAGACCCGCGGCCTTTATGCGCTCGACTACGTGTTCTATCTCGGCCTGGCTGGCCTCGTGCTTGAGTACTATTATCATAAAACCTCCGGTTGGATTATCGTATGACCTCGGCCAACGCCTTCACAAACCTCTTATTCTCTTTTGGCAGCCCGACGGTGACGCGGATAAACTCAGGCAGTCCGTAACTGGCCATAGGCCGCACTATCACGCCTTTGCGTAAAAGCCCGTCATAGACCTTTTTGCCGTCATTAACCCTTATGAGAAAAAAATTCGCCTCGGTGGGCACGGCCTCAAGGCCCATGGCCTTGACCTCGCGGAACAGATACTCAAGGCCCGCGGCGTTGTTCTCAAGCGTCCTTTCAAGGTGCTTGCGGTCGTCGAGCGCGGCAATGGCCGCAACCTGCGCAAGGCTGTTGACGTTAAACGGTTGGCGCACCCGGTTCATGTAATCTATCATCTCAGCCGGGGCCGCGCCGTAACCCACGCGCAGACCCGCAAGGCCGTAGATTTTGGAGAACGTCCTCAAGACCAGCGCCGCCCTTCCCGACCTCACATAACCGAATGCGTCAGGGAAATCAGGGTTACGCACAAACTCGGCATAAGCCTCGTCAACGCAAACGATGACGTCCTCGGGCACGTCGCGCATGAAGCGGTCGAACTCTGTGCGGCCGACCATCGTCCCTGTCGGGTTATTCGGGTTGGCGATGAATACGACCCGCGTCTTTGCGGTAATTGCCCTGGCCATTGCCGCAAGGTCATGGGTGAACCCCTTCAACGCGACGGTAACGGGCTTCGCTCCGGCGGCCTTGACCGCTATGGGATAGACCGCGAACGACGGGTCTCCCATCACCGCCTCGTCGCCTTTAGACAGATACGCCCTGACAAGGAGTTCGATTATCTCGTTTGAGCCGTTGCCGAATATAAGCGTCTCCGGCGGCATCTTTAAAAAGACCGCAAGCCGGGTCTTGAGATAATAGCACGAGCCGTCCGGGTACCTGTGCAGGTTGGTCAATGCGCCGGCAACGGCCTTGACCGCCTTCTTCGACGGGCCAAGCGGGTTCTCGTTCGAGGCCAATTTTATCGAGCCGCTGATGCCAAGCTCACGCTCAAGCTCCTCTATGGGTTTGCCCGGCGGATACGGCACAAGCGAAGAGATGTTTTTGGCGACACGTAGTTTCAATCTGTTTTTTACCGTCGGCATTATCGAAAGACCTTCTCCTTTTTATCGGTAACTCAAACCTTCGGGCTTGTTAACGTCAGTGCAAATCCCCGCGACCCACGCCGCCTGGCGCGGGTGCCCCGCCCCCTTGTGCGCTCGTGTGCGCTTGTGCGCTAACGTAATGCTTTTAGCGCCTAACATTATGTCTTCGGCGCAACGTTATGTATTTAGCGCCGTGTGCGCTAACGTTATGTCCTTGGCGCCTTTTTCAAAGGGGGAAGTTCAAGCCCTGAGCTGCATACCAACCACGGCCCTTAACACGACTTGGGATACGAACCGAGTATCTTGAGGAACGAGCAGGCGCCCTCAAGTTCGGCAAGCGCGTCTTTGAGCTTCTTGTCGTTTATATGGCCGTCGAGGTCGACGAAGAAGACGTACTCCCATGCCTTCGTCTTGATCGGCCTCGACTCTATCTTCGTCAGGTTTATATGCCTGCGGGCAAAGGGCTTCAACATCTGATAGAGCGCGCCAGGCGCGTCTCTTATCGCAAAGAGTATCGACGTCTTGTCGTTGCCGGACGCCGATGCCTGGGTCTTGCCGATGACGAGAAAACGCGTGAAGTTGTTGGCGTTGTCCTCGATATGGTTCTCCACGACCTTGAGGTTATATAGGCTTGCGGCCGCCGCGCTCGCTATAGCGGCCACCGTCGCATCCTCGGCGGCCATCTGCGCCCCGAGGGCGGTTGACGAGAGGTCAACGACCACGGCGTTGGGCAGGTTATCCTTGAGCCAGTACTTGCACTGGGCTATGGCGTGAGGCCGCGAGCAGACCTTGCGCACGTCGGAAAGACGACCTGTTTTATTAAGGAGCGCCATGGTCACCGGTATCATCACCTCGGCGCTGATCCTCAGATGGGACGTGATGAGCATGTCGAGAGTGTGCGTGACCACGCCCTCGCTGGAATTTTCTATGGGCACGACGCCGAAGTCGGCGCGGTCCTTCTCAACGTCCTCGAAGACGTCCGAGATGTCCTTCTTGGGGATAAACTCGGCGGACGAGCCGAAGTGTTGCATGGAGGCCTCGTGCGTAAAGGTCGCCGTAGGCCCGAGAAACGCCACGCACAGCGGCCTTTCAAGCGAGCGGCACGCGCTCATGACCTCGCGGAATACGCTCTTCACGGCGGTGTCGGCAAGCGGGCCGGTGTTGGCTTCGCCGAGCCTCTTGTAGACCTGCTGCTCGCGCTCCGGCACATAGACAGCCTTCTTCTCTTTTGCCTTGGCCCGGCCGATTTCAACGGCGAAAGACGCGCGGGTGTTGAGCAGACGTAGCATCTCGGTGTCTATTTCGTCAATCCGCTCGCGCAGCTTGTCGATAGAGACCGTTGATGACGCCTTGGGAGACGGTTTTGCGGCGCGGCCGGAAGGCCGCGTGGATACTGGTTTTTTCTTCATATACCGGTTCGGGCGCGCAAGGACGATTTAATATTTAAGATTATGCCATTTACCGGTAAAAATCAACTTATATTTGGCGGGGTTCGGCATGAACGGAGCGGCGGGCCTGTTCTGACTTAAACTATGGATAGAAATCGTATAAGGCGTGTGCCCAAACACAAAAAAAGGCGGCGGCTCAACACAGAGTCCGCCGCCTTAAGCTAAATTACGCAGACACTTCGCCTATTCCACCTTGAAGCTGACGCTTTTGAGTACCTTGCCGTTGGCGTCGCGGACATCAACCCTCCAGTTACCCCTGAGCCCGTTTATCGTCTTGTTGGCGTAAGTCCTCCACCTGGGCCCCTGCTTAAGCGTCACGCTGGTAGCCCTCATCTCCTTGTCTCCAAGATACCATACAAACTCGGCGTCGGTATCAACGCTAACGTCCTTCACCTCAAGAAAGCAATACGCCTTGTCGGTCGAGGCCGGCAGGACGTCCACGATATCGACCGGTTCCCTGTCCTTGACGTCCTTTGCAATGACAAGACGAACGACGGTAAACAACTCCGGCTTCGCGTCGGCCTTTACCGCGGGCGCTGGCGCGGCCGCCTTATCTTCTGAATAGGCCGGAGAAAGACCTCCATATACCAGTATCGCAAAAAAAGCCGGTAGAATGATAATATTACACAGTCGCATGGCTACCCCTTTTGAAACGTTTTTTTATGATAATAATGGATTATGGAATGATTCTATCACGCAACAGAGGGTTGTCAAGCGATGTCCGGCGGGTGGAGTGAACTCCCCCCTTTAGAAAAGGGGGGTTGGGGGGATTTGAGAGAGGCCGGAGAGCATTCGTAAAAGACCCATTTGAGATTATCAAACCTATTTGCGCTCGGCAAAGACCCCCATGGCGCGGAACTTTTCATAGCGCAACCCGACGAGGTCTTCGGGCGTGAGTTCCCTAAGCTCCGCCAGCGTGTCTATAAAGACTGTCTTGAGGTTCTTGTATGCGGTCTCAGGCTCCCTGTGCGCGCCGCCGACCGGCTCTTTTACAATCCTGTCTATGACCCCGAGCTTCAATAGTTCTGCCGCGTCTATCTTCAACGCCTTTGCCGCGAGGTCGGCCTTTGATGCGTCCTTCCAGAGTATGGCCGCGCACCCTTCCGGCGAGATGACCGAATAGGTCGAGAACTCCATCATCAACACCCTGTCCGCGACCCCTATGGCGAGCGCGCCGCCGCTGCCGCCCTCTCCTATGACCGTAGCTATGACCGGCACGCGAAGCGTTGACATCCGCATGAGGTTCGCGGCAATGGCCTCGGCCTGACCGCGCTCCTCAGCGCCTATGCCGGGATAGGCCCCGGGGGTGTCGATGAACGTGAATATCGGTCTGCCGAACCGCTCCGCAAGCTCCATCATCCGAAGCGCCTTTCTGTAGCCCTCGGGGTGCGGCATGCCGAAGTTCCTGTGGACCTTCTCCTTGGTATTCCGGCCCTTCTGCTGGCCCATGACGACCACGGCCGTTTCGCCGAGTTTGGCCAGACCGCAGACTATGGCCGGATCGTCCTTAAAAGCCCTGTCGCCGTGAAGCTCGACAAACTCCGTAAAGACGTTTTGTATGTAATCGAGCGTATAGGGCCTGTCCTGGTGCCTCGCCACCTGAGTCACCTGCGACGGCGTGAGCTTCGAGTAGAGGTCTTTCAACGCGTGCCGGACCTTTTTATCGAGCTTGGCGATCTCCGCTGCGGAGCGCTCCTGCCCTTCGGTATTATAAGAGAGCAGTTCCGCAAGCCTCTTTTCCGCTTCCTCAACCGGCTTTTCAAACTCAAGCCAATGCCTGCATATCATGGTCTGTCTCTCCTTAAAAACGGTTATCGGTGTACGGTTATCGGTTATCGGCAAGACTACATTTTTACGGATAACAGATAACTGATAACCGTTCAGGCGACCTTAACCTCTGCATCCAGCGTCTCGCGTATCCGCACGAACGCCTCTTCCACCGGGTTTATCTTCAATTCGTCATCCACGGCGATTATGACCTCCCTGCCGTTGCCGGTAACGTGCAGCAGTACGGCGGAGGTGCCGGGATTCGCCATTATGATATCCCGCAGCCGCGTAAGCCTGTCGGCATTCAACCCCTCGGCAGGGGCCGTGACGTGTGTATTCCTTACCTTAATCCTGCCCGGGTTCGTCTTCATCTCGTCCAGGTACGCACCCTCCGAGGCCACGAGCTTGACGTCATCCGCATCCTTCTTGTCGATGGTCCCGGTGATGAGCACCGGCCTGTCGGCGGTGCGCAAGTCCAGGAGCCTTCTGTAAATATCGGCGAAGAGCACCACCTCGATTGAACCTGTCTCGTCTTCTATGCGGCAAAAGGCCATGCGCTCGCCCTTCTTCGTGGTTATCTCCTTCGTCTCAGCGGCTAATCCAGCAATGGTTACCGTGACCCTGTCGGCCATCTCGCGCACGTCAGCGATTGAGACGGTGGCGTATGCCTCCAACTCAGCCTTATAACCCGAAAGAGGGTGTGAAGAGAAGTAAAAACCGAGCGTCTCCTTCTCAAAGCGCAAGAGCTCTTTCTCGCTCGCCGCCGCAACGGCTGGCGCGCTCACGACCGGCAATACCGATTTCGCAACGGAAGCCGGTGCATTGCCAAGCATATCGAATATGGACTTTTGTCCTTGTTCACGGTCGCGCTGTATCCCCTCTGCCGTGCTTGAAGCCTCTTCAAGCGAAGCGAGCAGACCGAGACGCCCCTCGTTCGTGAAGTCAAACGCCCCGCATTTTATCAGACTCTCGGAGACCTTCTTGTTCACCTTGCGCGTATCGGCGCGAGAGAGAAAATCGACGAGCGAGGCAAACGGCCCGTCCGCTCGCGCCTTTATCATCTCGTCAATGGCGGAGCCTCCGACGTTCTTTATCGCGCCGAGCCCGAACCTGATGCGCCCGCCCTCGACGGAGAACTCCCTGATTGAAGCGTTTACGTCCGGCGGGTCGACGGGTATGTTCAACTCAGCGCACTCGTTGAAGTACTTGACGACCTTGTCGGTGTCGCCCATGTCGGAGCTCATGAGGGCGGCCATGAACTCCACCGGGTAATAGACCTTGAGCCAGGCCGTCTGATATGCGATAAGGGCGTAGACCGCGCTGTGGCTCTTGTTAAAACCGTAGCCCGCGAACTTGACGATAAGCTCGAAAATCTTCTCGGCCTTTTTGGGCGGCACGTCCTTCTTCTTGCAGCCTTCGAGAAAGCGCGTGCGCTGGGCCAGCATGACGTCCGCCTGCTTCTTGCCCATGGCCTTACGCAGGGCATCGGCCTCGCCCGGGGTAAACCCGGCCAGCACCCTGGATATCTCCATGACCTGTTCCTGATAGACCATGACCCCGTAGGTCTTGTCAAGTATGGGCTGGAGCTCGTCAAGCTCGTAGATTATCCGCGTCCTGCCGTGTTTCCTGTTTATGAAGTCCTCGACCATGCCGCTTTGCAGCGGCCCGGGCCTGTACAGGGCTATCGCGGCCGTGACCTCTTCAAAGTTCTCGGGCCGGAGTTTCTTCACCATGCTCTTGATGCCGGAGCTCTCAAGCTGGAATATGCCGTTGGTAACGCCGGAGGAGATAAGGGCGTATGGCTTGGGGTCGTCGAGCGGGATGGAGTCGATGTCAAGCGCAACGCCCGTGGAGCGCTTAATCGACTTCACCGCCTTGTCTATGACGGTCAGGGTCTTGAGACCGAGGAAATCGAATTTGATAAGGCCGACCTTCTCGATCTCCTTCATCGAGAACTGCGTCGTTATGACCTCTTCCTTCTGGCTCTTGTAAAGCGGCAGATACTCGACGAGCGGCCTGTTGGATATGACGACTCCGGCCGCGTGAGTAGAGGCGTGCCTGGGCAGGCCTTCGAGGGCGATGGCGACTTCCATGAGGTCGGCGACCTTCGGGTCGTCGTCAACGAGCTTTTTAAGCCTCGGCTCCTTGACAAGGGCCGACTCAAGGGTTATGTCGAGCTCTTCCGGCACGAGCTTGGCAATCCTGTCCACGTCGCCGTAAGGCATGTCAAGGGCGCGCCCGACGTCGCGGATGCACGCCCTGGCCTTCAACTGGCCGAAAGTGATAATCTGCGTGACGTTATCCGCGCCGTATTTTTCCGTGACGTATTTTATGACCTCGTCGCGCTGCTCGTAACAGAAGTCTATGTCGATATCAGGCAGGCTTATCCTGTCAGGGTTGAGGAACCGCTCGAAGAGAAGGTTATATTTTATCGGGTCGAGGTTTGTTATGCCCAGGGCGTATGCCACGAGGCTTCCTGCGGCTGAGCCGCGCCCCGGGCCAACGGGTATGTCCCTTGACCTTGCGTGCCTTATAAAGTCCTCGACTATGAGGAAGTAGCCGGGAAACCCCATGCGTTTTATGACGCCTATCTCCTTGTTGAGACGGTCGAGGTACTGCCACTTTACGGCCTCGACGTCCACGCCGGTATCGGCCATTTTGGCAAGGCGTCTTTCGAACCCGGCATTCGCCTTCGTCTCGAAGACGGAGTCTATCGTCTCGCCGGACGGCACGGGGAAGTCGGGCAGGTGGTTCTCGCCGAGCTTCATCTCGAAGTTGCACCGCTCGGCGATTTCGATGGTATTCGTTATGGCCTCAGGCACGTCCCGGAACGCCTCGGTCATCTCCTCGGGCGACTTCACATATAACTGGTCGGTCGAGAACTTCATCCGGTCGGTCGCGTTAACGGTCTTGCCGGTCTGGATGCACAGGAGCACGTCGTGCACGCGCGCGTCCTTCTTTTCAAGGTAGTGGCAGTCGTTCGTAGCCACGAGCGGTATGTCGAGACTGCGGGCGAGCTCAATCAGACCAACGTTGGCCGCGTCCTGTTCCGGTATGCCGTTCTTCTGGAGCTCGATATAGAAACGCCTGTTGTCGAATATCGCCTTGTACTCGGCCGCGGCGGCGTAGGCCCGCTCCCTTTGGCCGGAACCAAGACTATAGGCGAGCTCGCCGTGAAGGCACGCGCTCATGGCGATAAGCCCCTCGTTGAACTCGGCCAGCAGCTCCTTGTCTATGCGCGGCTTGTAGTAAAAACCTTCGAGGTACGACTTGGTAAGGAGCTTACAGAGGTTCTGATAACCCTTTGCGTTCTTGACGAGCAGGACAAGATGAAATGCCACGGTTGAGGCGCCACGCGGCCCTGTCGACCTGTCGTGGCGGCTGCCGTTGGCCACGTATGCCTCGCAGCCGATGATGGGCTTTATGCCGTGCTTCATCGCCTTGGAATAGAAATCGACCGCGCCGAAGATATTGCCGTGGTCGGTCATGGCTACCGCGGGCATCTTGTAGGTCTGGGCAAGTTTTATGAGCGCATCCGGACGGATGGCGCCGTCAAGGAGACTCCACTGGGTATGGAGATGCAGGTGGACGAAGTTTGAATGGTGCATTGAATTACAATTTCCTCAAATACGGCATAGCTGAATAGAGTAGTGTACGGTAAAAGCCGCTAAATTGATGGAATTGAACGCGCATCTGTTTGATGGGCTTCACTTCGTTCAAGCCATCCTACAGGGCTAAGGAAGACAGGTCAACGATGAGACTCATGCCTGTGCGCGGGCATCAAGACGCAGATACCCAGCCCCTGGGATTACTCCGAGAATTTATATATCAGATTAACATATTTCGGACTTATTGGATAGAAAGTTATGTCTCAACGGCAGGCAAGAATAGTCAGCCTTCCAACAGGCTGCTGCAAAAGATAAAGATTGGCTATAGCAGCTCAGGGTTTTAACCCTGAATACAACCGTGGCGTCAGGAGTTTCCTCCTGACGCCCTACGCAAAGACGGCAGGGCTGAAGCCCTGTGCTACGTTAGCTTATGTCTGAGCGCAAACCACGCCTTTAACCTTACAAGCGCGCGGCCCCTGTGGCTTATCGCGTTCTTCTCATCCGGCGTAAGCTCGGCGGCTGTGCGGCCTTTTTCCGGTATGAAAAAGACCGGGTCGTAGCCGAAGCCGTTCGCGCCGGACGGTGAAAAGGCAATCTCGCCATCGAGAGCGCCCTCGAAGGTCATGGTTGCGCCGCCAGGCATAACAAGGGCTATCGCGCACCTGAAGCGAGCCGCTCTCGCGCCTTTGGGAACCCCCTCCATATCGGCAAGGAGCTTGGTGTAGTTGGCCTCGTCGCCGGCGCCCTCACCCGCATACCTCGCGGAGCGCACGCCGGGCCGCCCCCCGAGCGCATCCACCTCAAGGCCGGAATCATCGGCCAAAGCGCCCGCGCCGAAACGCTCGGAGACGAACCGGGCCTTTGCAATGGCGTTATCCGGAAACGTCTCACCGGTCTCTTCCGGTAATTGCACGGCGCTCAGGTCGGCCAACGATATTATCTCGACTCCGCAGCCGGACAAAAGGCTGCGTATCTCGGCCGTCTTGCCCTTGTTGGTTGTAGCGAGGATTATCTTCATGAATTGGCAAAGCGCGGCAGGATGGATTGTTTGTTTTCTTCATTTTCACCGTTCCCACGCTCCAGCGTCTCATGAGTACGCGGCCAGACACCAACCTGTCAGCCTCTTATCAGCCCTTCCAAAGCCTCTTTAGTCAACCCGCATTGCTTCATGATACCGAGAAGCGTCCCCTTGGCAAGTTCACTATGGACAGGGACCACTGTCTTATAGTCTTCCTTTTGAAGACTTACATGGCTTCCTTTTTGGCGCACCACGATAAACCCCGCCTTCTTCAGGAGTTTTATGAGTTCTTCCCCTGACAAGACAGGAAGCTTAGGCATTAACGGCTACCTCAAGCGGATAGAATACAACCTCACCGGTGTTTTGCGGCAGGTCTTCTGTCCCAAAACTTTCAAGATATAACTCGACGGCCTCCTTCAGGTTCGCCTGCGCCTCTTCAATGGTCTTGCCCTGGCTCACCACGCCCAATTCAACACAGTGGGCGACATACCATCCTTCTTCCTTTATTATGACGGCTGTAAATCTTCTGGACATAGACACCCCCTGTATACCTTGACGGGCTTCGTGCCTCAGCCCATCTACGCGACTACGACCGCCTCGCTATCAGCCTCTGCTGCATGGCCGCAAGCTCTGCCGCGCCCTTTGCCCCGAGGTCAAGGAGCGCGTTGAGTTCGTCCCTGCTGAAGGCCGATATCTCGGCCGTGCCCTGAACCTCGACGAACCTGCCGCCGCCGGTCATGACGATGTTCATGTCAACGCCGGCGCGGGAGTCCTCGTCGTAATTAAGGTCGAGGCACGGCACGCCGTTGACGATGCCCACGCTCACGGCAGAGACGCTGTCGGTCTTCGCTGTCGAGCGCATGACGCCGTCGGCCACAAGCCTTGCCAGAGTGTCATGAACCGCCAGAAAGGCGCCGGTGATGGCGGCCGTGCGCGTGCCGCCGTCGGCCTGTATAACGTCGCAATCGACGTAGATGGTGCGCTCGCCGAAGAGCGAGAGGTCGAAGACCGCGCGCAGGCTCCTGCCTATGAGGCGCTGTATCTCATGCGTCCTGCCGCCCACCCTGCCGGTGGAGGATTCGCGCTGTATGCGCTTTTTTGACGAGCGCGGGAGCATCGAGTATTCCGCCGTAAGCCAGCCCTTGCCCGAGCCGGCAAGGAACGGCGGCACCCGCTCCTCGCTGGTGGCCGTGCAGAGCACCTTGGTATCGCCCATCTCGATGAGTACGGCGCCCTCCGCGAACTTCAGATAATCCCTTGTTATGATAACCGGGCGGAGTTCATCCGGCGCCCTGCCGTCAATCCTTCCTTGCTGTTTTGTTGACAATGCGCCATCCCCTTGAGGTAGTTTTTTTGAAATCAAGTATGCCCTTGGTGATGGAGTCCGCTATCTTTGCCTGCTCCTTTGCGGACAGGAGTCGCTTCTCCTCTGCGGCATTGGATATGAAGCCTATCTCGACGAGGGCCGCGGGCATCATCGCGCCGGAAAGCACGGCGAACGGGGCCTGCTTCACGCCGCGGTTCTCCTTGCCGAGCGCCGCGCACAGACTGCCCTGAACCGACTCCGCAAGCACCGAGCTTTCGTGGTGCGCCTCGGTCCTTGTCAGGTCGTAGAGTATGTCCTTGATATCGATATCGTCGTTCCGTGGCAGGGTTGCGGCGACGTCAGGGGTAACGACGGCGTTTTCAATGACCGCGAGGTCGCGCGCCTCGTCGTCCGTGGCGTCCACGCTCAGGAAGAAGGTCTCGATGCCGTTGGCCTTCTTCGAGGTCGCGGCGTTCGAATGTATGCTGATAAAGACGGCGGCGTTATTGTTGTTGGCAAAGACGGCGCGGTCATGAAGCGGCACGAAGGTATCATCGGACCGGGTCATTAGCACCTTTATGTCCTGGTGCTTACGCAGGCTCTCGGCGACCTTGAGCGCCACGGCGAGGTTTACGGCCTTCTCCTGCGAGCCGCCCCTGCCCATTGCGCCGGAATCATCTCCGCCGTGGCCCGCGTCTATAACGACCACATACGAGACCGGCTCGGCATAAGGCCTGCCGTCGGGACCGACGACGAAGCCGTAAGCTGATGAAACGACAAAGACGAATATCGCAATCAGGATGCCCGGTATCAGCCTTCTCATAAAACTTATTCTAATGACTTGCGCCATATAAGTCAATATCATCTTCCCCCTTTGCGAAAGGTGAACTGAGGGGGGATTCAAACTCATCCCCTTATTTAAGGGGCGGGGTCCCCGTTGCGCGCGTAGCGCAATGCAACGGGGAGTGGGGAGGGGTTAATCGCATGACGTCTTAACCATACCACCCTGCCGTCTATGGCTCAAGGCCGCCGTTGGAAAGCATGTCCTCAAGCACGCACAGCATGTTGGCGTGGCTAAGCGGCTCGTCCCGCATCGCCTCGGCGCTTGTCATAATCCCGGTCGCAAGGAGCGCGTAACGGGCGTTAGCGCAGGCCTTCGACATATTAAAGAGCAGGCCTGCGGCGGCTGAATTGCCGGACGGGATGTCGCTGTCAAAGAGGTCGCGCTCCCGTATGAAGAGAGCACCCTGGTCTTCGGCAACGTCATAGAACCGGCCGTTGTCCTTGCTATAAAAGAGGGCTATCATGGATTCCGTCAGCCTTTCAGCCTCTTCAAGCCACGGCCTGCCCCCTGCCCCAGCCTCATGCAACGCAAGGAGCGCTGAGCCCATGAGCGCGTAATCCTCAAGCCCGGCCTTGACCGGGGCCTGACCGTCAAGCCAATACCGCATCAGACGGCCGGACCTGTCTACTGACGACGAGAGTATGAACCCGGCGCATTGTTCAGCCGCTTCAACAAGCTCAGGCCTGTCAAAGGCCCTGCCTGCGCGGCTAAGGGCGGTTATTGCAAGGCCGTTCCACGCGGTTATGACCTTTCCGTCGATTGCAGGCCTATTCCTTCCCGAGCGCGCCTTCAGGAGCGCGTCCTTCATCCGCGCTAAAACATCCGAAGGAGGAATGGCAGGATTATTGAGCCGATCGATCCGCAGGACGTTCTTGTTGTCAAGGTTGCCCTCCGGGGTCACGGAGTAATAACCGGCATAATTGCCAACGCCAACGGACTCGATAACACGCATGTACTCATCATAGTCCCATAGATAATACGCGCCTTCGCTGCCGTCGGAATCCGCGTCCATCGCCGAGTGGAAACCGCCCTGCGACGAGCGCATCTCCCTTGACAGCCATCCGATGATATCAAGGGATATCTCTTTAAAAAGAGGCTTTTTCAATACGACACCGGCCCGGCAGTAGAGGTCGGCGAGGAGCGCGTTGTCATAAAGCATCTTCTCGAAATGCGGGACCATCCACATGTTATCAACAGAGTATCTGTGGAAACCGCCTCCCAACTGGTCATATATGCCGCCTTCCGCCATGGCGGTAAGGGTCTTGTCGAGCATTTGCGCGGCCTCATCGGAACGCGTCCTTTCATAGTGTTTCAGCGCGAAGTTCAGGAACATGGCTTGCGGGAATTTCGTGCCCCTGCCAAAGCCGCCGAATACCGGGTCATAGAAGAGCATGCCTGAGGAAAAAGCATCCGAGACAAACCCCTCGCCGATTTCAAGGTTTGCTCCGCCGGTCTCTCCATGCTCGGAAAGAAGGCGCGTCAGACCGCTTGCCGTGGCGCCGATACCGTCCCTGTTCTCCCTGTAGAGCCTTGCAACCGCTTCAAGAACGTGCTTGAATGACGGCAGGCCGTACGAATCCTCCGGCGGGAAATAAGACCCGCCGTAGAACGGCTCGCCATGCGGCGTGGCAAAGACGGTCAGGGGCCATCCGCCGTGTCCGGTCATGGCCTGCACAGCCTTCATGTAAAGGCTGTCCAGGTCGGGACGCTCCTCGCGGTCGACCTTGATGCAGATGAAGTTCTCGTTCATCAGGCGCGCCGTCTCAGCGTCCTCGAACGACTCGCGCTCCATCACATGGCACCAGTGGCACGACGAATAGCCTATGCTTATGATAACGGGCTTATCCGCCTCGGCCGCCGCGCTGAATGCGGCGTCAGACCACGGCCTCCAGTCGACCGGGTTCCGCGCGTGCTGCCTGAGATACGGACTCTTCTCGTGTTTTAGCCGGTTAAAACCGCCAGATGCGGACTTTGACATACGCATCTCCCAGGTTATAAATATACATATTGAGCTTATAATAAAATGAGGATTATGCAAGCGCCGCCCTTGACGGGTCTATCCGTTTCGCTCACTCTGTCCGACTGTATCAGGACTTCAGGCCTGATACCGCGCGTCCAGCATACATTTATTCAGGGCTAAAGCCCTGAGCTACTCAAGACGACGCGTGTACGGCACAAACCGACTGTTCCAAGTCTTAAGAATGACGGCAGAAGATATTTTTTTGTAGTTACCTTAAACGAAGCGACAAAGGAGACACCATGAAAAAGGTCATAATACCGCTCGCCCCCGGGTTTGAAGAGATAGAGGCGCTAACGGTCGTCGATATCCTACGGAGGGCCGGGGCAGAGGTCACGCTCTCAGGCACGGTCCCCGGGGTCATAACCGGCAGGAACGGGATACATGTAACCCCGGATGCCGCGCTTGATGCGGCGATCGGCAATGACTACGATATGGTCGTCCTGCCCGGCGGCGCAATCGGCACCGAGAACCTTAAAAAAGACGGGCGCGTAAAGGAACTGATAACGCGGATGAACGCTCAGGGCAGGCTCGTTACGGCGATATGCGCCGCGCCCGCGGTCTTGTCGGCCGCCGGCCTCATAAGAGACAGAACCGTAACGTCCCATCCGGGCGTGAGAACTGAGTTAAAGGCCGCGGCAATCTCGGATGAGCGCGTGGTGACTGACGGCAATATCATCACGTCCCAGGGCCCGGGCACGGCAATGGAGTTTGCGTTCAGGCTCGTTGAAGCGCTATACGGGCAGGAGAAGGTCAAAGAGGTGAATCAAGGGGTACTGGCAAGGTTGTAGCAGACGTTTGTTTGGTTGCGTTCCGCTGCCGAAGCGCCTGTAGCGGCGCCCGCCTACATGACTGAATATTCGATAAGACCTTCTTGCCGCATTTTGGCGATGAACATAGGTGCATCACCAGTAAGGTGACTACCGTCTTCTTTTCGAATACCGTCATTGTCTTCGGCGACTATTGGGAGGCCATAACGTTCTTTTATGAGTTTGATTATGTGGCGACCAATTCCCTGACGCTTATACTGTTCATTAACAAGATTTAAGTAACACCATGTTAATTTTAGGACTGAACCGGTATTCACATCCACCTCTTTAAATTTAAAGCATCCAACCTTGTTATAGTCTAAATCAAAAACCGACACAGCATACGAACAATCGTCAATTTCAATAATGACGCCCTTGTTATTACTTATAGCGCTCACTTAAGTCTGTCATTTTTTATCGGTTCCATGCTCCAGCGTAAGCGTGTTGGGTTATCACAGCGTAACCCAGCATTCATTGCAAAAGCTGTTGGGTTGGCATTCTCAACCCAACAGCTTTACCCCCCTCACCCTACCCTCTCCCCAAAGGGGAGAGGGTTTATCGTTCCCACGCTCCGCGTGGGAACGCATCAAGGAACGCTCCCGCGTTCAAAGGCGAGTCTGGCCCGCCCTCCCCTATTCCCGCTCCTCCCCTGTCTTTTTCAGATATCCCTCGACCGTCGCGGCAAGGTTCTTTATATCTACGGGTTTTGCTATGTAGCCGTCAAATCCCTTATTCAATATCTTCTCTTCCTCGCCCTTCATGGCCGAGGCCGTAAGGGCCAGCACGGGTATGGCGCCGTAGCGCGCGTCCTTCTTTATGATGCGCATAGCCGTGATGCCATCCATCTCCGGCAGGTGCAGGTCCATAAGGATGACGTCGGGCGTCATAGACGAGAGCGCCTTGAGCGCCTCAAGACCGTTATTAGCGTCTACAACGTCGAAACCGCGCAGCGTTAATACCTCCTTGACGAGGACCTTGTTCATAAAGTTGTCCTCGACGAGAAGTATCTTCGGCCGCGCCGCTTGCGTTTTCTCATCCGTCATAAAATAAATCCCCGATAGCAGACAATGCTCGCTTCGTTTTACCGGCGCGGGCTGCGCCGGGCCATACATGATGCTACATCGACTCGACAAGCTTTATCTCGGCAAGAAGGGTCTCGTCAACCGGGATATGGTCGCTCAAGACCAGCCTGACGCTGTTGCCGAAAGAGCCGACGTCGCGCACGGCCTCTTCATCCGCCGTAAAGATGATGATTGGCGTCTTCATCTCCCTCGACAACCTGCTCATGTTCTTTATATACTCGAGCGTGTCGCCGGCTATGCTCAGGACGCGCAGCACTATGACGTCCGGGACGATATTCCATACGAGGGTGAACGCCTCGGAGTCGATGCTCGTGGTAAAGACGAGAAAACCGTTGTTTTCAAGGTAGTCGGCCGCCGCGTCAAGCGCGTAGGCCTCGTCGGAGGCCATAAGCACCTTCAGCGTGCCCTGCCTGGTCTTCAGCCGTACGCGTATGCGCTCGAGGCACCCTATGAGTTGCTCCCTGTTAACGGGCTTCTCAAGATAGTCGGCGGCGCCGGAATCAAACCCGAACTGGCGGTTATCGGTCGAAGAGACGATTACGACCGGAATGGCGGACGTCTGCGCGTCGCTCTTAAGCTCGCGAAGGGCCTCCCATCCGTCCTTCTTCGGTATGGCGATACCCATCAATATGACGAACGGTTTTTTCTCCCTCGCCGTTTTCAGCAGTTCGACCCCGTCAGCGGCGAAGACGCATTCGTAAGGGCCGCCTGAGAGATATATCTTGAGCAGGTGGTTTATGTCCGGACTCTCGCTCGCGATAAGCACGAGCAGGGCCTCGTCAACAGCGGCCCTGGCGGCCGAGGGCCTTATCGGCGCGAAGACGGGCATGTCTATGGCGTCCGTGCCCTGCGGGAGCCTTATATAAAAGACAGAGCCTTTATCCTCTCCGCTGGTAAACCAGATGGAGCCCTTATGAAGCTCCACGAGCCTCTTGGTAAGGGCCAGCCCCAGCCCGGTGCCGCCGTACTCCCTCGTAAGGGACGAATCAAGCTGGCTGAATTCCATAAATAACTTGTCGTGGTCTTCCGGCCTTATGCCGATGCCGGTATCCGATATCTTGAACGTGATGTACCTGACCATCTCCATGCCGACGGGCAACTCCGCAATCTCCCAATCAACGCCGAGCCTGCCGCCCTCGACGTTGAACTTGATGGCGTTTGAAAGGATGTTCAGCATTATCTGTTTGAACTTCGCCTTGTCGGCGCGCAGCTTCGGCGAAGCCGGGACCGACTTCGAGTTGATGGTGATATTCCTCTTGTGCGCAAGGGGCCTGATGCTGCCGAGCACTTCGCCGAGGACCTCCATCACGGAAAACTCCTCCACCTGCATCTCCATCCTGCCGGCCTCTATCTTTGACAGGTCGAGTATGTTGTTGATGAGCTGCAGGAGGTGGCCGCCGCTGCCGTGGACGTACTCCACGTACTGGAGCTGGCGTTCGTTGAGCGCGCCGAAGGCCTGCTCCTGCAGAAGTTCCGAGAACCCTATTATGGAGTTAAGCGGGGTGCGAAGCTCGTGCGAGACGTTGGCGAGGAACTGGCTCTTCATCCTGTTGGCGTCAAGGAGCCCTTTATTGGCGGCCTCAAGCTCGTGTTTCTTCGCATAGAGCTCCTCGTTGGCGAGCCGCAACTCCTCGGTCCTGGCGGAGACATTCTTCTCGAGCGTGGCATAGTATTCCTCCAAGCCCTGGGCCATCTTGTTGAACTCGCGCGCCAGGTTGCCTATCTCGTCGGCCGTGGCCACCGGCACGCGCTCCTTGAGGTTGCCGCGGCCTATCTTCTTTGCGGACTCTTCAATCTCAAGTATGGGCGTGACAAGGGCGCGTGTGAGCATCAGCCACAGGCCGCCGACGATGATTATGGCCAGCACCGTGAATATGACGGTTACCGCGATAATGACGTCCGCGAAGAAATCGCTCTCCTTATATGCCGCGTATGCCGCGTACTTCTCCGCCTTGATGAGCCTGCGCAGGGCGTTGACGGTCTCGGTAAACGCCTTGTTGCCCTCCATGCGTATGATGCTGAGCGCCTTGTCCCTGCGCCCCACGTCGGCCAGCAGCTCGACCTCGGCATGGGTCGTCCAGTATCTGTTCAAATCGGTCAAAAGCTCCGTAAAAAGCTCTTCCTGCCCCTTGACAACGCCCATCTGAGCGTATTCCTCGAGACCTTTTTCTATCTTTGAACGGTGCTCTTCTATGGAGCCTTTGAGATACGACTTTGAAGCGTTGTCCGTGATTATGATGTGCAGAAACATCGCATGGCGCGCGGAGAGGAACTCGTTTTCAATGGATGAGAGTATCTCACCGCGCCTGAACGAATCGGCATACAGGCGCTTGGTCACCTTGGCTATCTGCGCCGCGTTATAAAGACCGACCCCGCCGCCCACTCCCATCATGAACAGAAGTAGCGTGAAGACCGTGGCCAGCTTCTTTGATATGCTCAACCTGTCGAATAGATTGGTCATATATCTCCGGAGGCCGCGTTCCCTAACGCCTCATTGCCGGAAGAAAGGTCCTCGTAGACGAGGACGATATTGGTTATCTCGCCGTC
The DNA here is from genome assembly GCA_016234855.1 of Deltaproteobacteria bacterium. Classification (GTDB taxonomy): domain Bacteria; phylum Desulfobacterota; class GWC2-55-46; order GWC2-55-46; family GWC2-55-46; genus JACRNO01. The sequence goes on from JACRNO010000079.1 coordinate 47,628, forward strand.
GGTGTCAAAGAGCGGATAGCTCTTTATCCTGAGCGTCTTCGAATGACCGGTAAAGCCGTACTTGACGAAGAACTCGGACGGGTCGTAGTCCACCGTGACCTCGGCCGGATAACCGTCAAACGAGCAGATGAGCGAATCCAGCGCCCCGGACGCCTTCAAGGACGCGTCGTCAAGGAGCCGGTATTCACAGACCGGCCCCGACCCCATAATGGCGTGGAAGCCGCCGTTACACAGGACGCAGGTCCCGTCGCGTTTAAAGACCGCGACGCCGTATGGAAGCTGCGAGACGATTCTTTCGAAGAACCTCCTCGAGCGCATCTCGTTGTGATACAGTCCGGTATAACCGGCGGAGGCGCCGAGCGCGGCGGCAAGCGACTCGAAGAAAGGCGCCGGGGCCGCAGCGGCGCACGCCGCGTCTTTGTAGGCCGCCACAAGGACGCCGAACGACGCGTCGTTAAACCTGACCGGGATAACGGCGAGCGCGGCAAAACCGAGCTTGTCCATAAGCCGGGCGTATACGTTGTCAGGAAAGTCTTCAACGCGCTCATACAGGCGCATAACGGCATGTGCGTCACCGTCGCCGGGAAAAGAATACGTCAGGGCCGCCCCGTCATTGAAGACGGCTTCATTAAAACCCGACGCGCCCTTGAGCGCCAGCCCCGCTCCGTCATTAAGGTAGAGCGCGACGGCGTCCGCGCCTCCAACGGCGACCGCCTCCCTGACCACCGAGCTTATCATGTCGCTCTGCGACAGGGACCGGCCGGCGAGCTTGAGTATCTGGCCGACGGAGTCCATCTGATTCAGATGCTCTTCCATGACGCGGGTCTGTCCCGCTATAAAATTGTCCTTTTCAATAACGACCGCCTGCCATGCCTTCAACAACAGGTTCAACTGCGCGCCGAGCGCCCCCATATATCCGCCCGTGTCGTTAAAGCTCACGCGCCGCTCGCCCGAGGCCGCCAGGGCGGCCACCCGCGCGGCCGCCTTAAGGGGCTGAAGGTACCGTTTGTAGACGTAAAGCGTAGCGGCAAGGTTTACCAGAATGAAACCGATAATGCTCAGGAGCGCCTGCACGGTCGCATCGGCAAAGACCCTATTTCTGCCCTCGGCCGTAACGCTCAGGAGCTTTTCGGCCTTGTCTATCAGCGAGACCGTATTCATGTCTACGGCGTCGTGTATGAGACGCACCTCGTCGGGTGAAGATGCGACGTTAAGCCTGCGAATCTCTATCTTGATGACATGCCAGTCGTCGGCTATCGAGGCAAGCCCGTCGGAGAGCATGGCGTTGCCGCGCAATATTTCCTCGTACTTGGGATTCAACAGACCGCTGTTTATCTCCGTGTCGAGTTTGCCGACGTCGTCCTTTATGATATCCACGGTGGCGTTCTCGAAACGCCCGGCCACGACGAACATATCAAGCAGATATTCGAGTTTGGTGATGGAGACGCGAACCGAGCCCAGGTGCCCGTTAAAGTCGTCGTAGAGGACGATATCTCTGGATTTAGCTGAAAAGACGCGGTAGTCGATAATTGCGACGACGAATATTATCGAAAGGAAGATAATAATGCTGCGGATATCCCGGCGGCCATGGAGGTTTCGCTTCATCCTGTTCCCATATCTAAGAACGTTATCCGGAACGCGCATCCCCTGCAAGGCGCGACATGTCACCGACAGGGTTAATCGACAATGCGGATAGGCTGGCAACGCCTCCAGGCCGCTTCAAAGCGACCGGCCCGTCAGCGCCTTTAAAGACCGTTACTTCAACAACCTGTGGACGTTCTTCTGAAAATCCTTCAACTTGATGGGTTTCGGCAGACACTCGTCCGCGCCGCATTCGATTATCTTATCGATATCATCCCGGCCGTACGCCGTGACGGCAAGTATCTTTATGTCCTTCGTGCCGGGAGCCCCCTTTATGCGCCGGGTGACCTCGAAGCCGTCGAACTTGGGCATGCGTATGTCAAGGACGAGGAGTTCGGGCTTGAAGTCCCCGACCTTTATCAGCCCTTCGTGCCCGTCGAACGCCGTCTCTATGATATAACCTTCCTGCATCGCCTCAAGCGCGCCCCTGATATACTCCACCACCTGGCGGTCGTCGTCTATGATAAGGATGCGCCTGCGGTCGGGAAAGAATTCCGCCTTGATATCGAACTTGTACTTGTCCAGAAAGGAGAGAAAATCCGCCTGAGAGACCCTGAAGTGCCCGCCCGGGGTCTTGAATGCGGCAAGCTTTCCGGAGGATATCCATTTTTTCACGGCATTGATGGTGACGTGACAGATTGCGGCTATCTCGCCGGTAGTATAGGGTCTTTTATTATCCATTTAAGGTATCCACAGATATTAAAAACGTCCGGTAATAAAGGCCGCATACACGGTCTGGAACGAAAGACAGAAACAAAGGTCTTTGCGTCCGCGTCCAGCGCGCGCAATCCTTAATACCCTTACCATCTACCGGCCAGCCGGCATTACAGACGGCTCAGGTTACAGTTTTTACATTAATAATCATATCTTTAACAATATCAGGCGTCAAGTCCTTTTTCTCAATCACCTCGTTTGACAACAGGCGCGGCGCCGATTGCATGGTCGCGGGCATAAACAAAGCCTTGCAAGACCATGACCGGCCCGCAGATAATTACCTTGACAAGACCGCTGTTTTTCTTATAAAATTACCTGATTTACGAAATGCCGGCGCATATTCACTTGAATATGCCGAACGGTGCGTTATAATAGCCATGTGATTTTCTGATGGCGAGCGGGCAGATACCCCGCCGCGACAAAATACAACGGCCATACCGGGAATATGCTCGAATCTCTATCGGATAAATTCAGGAAGATACTCAAGGACGTTCGCGGCCAGGGGCGCATCTCCGAGTCCAACATACAGGATATCCTTAAAGAGGTCCGTCTTGCGCTTCTTGAAGCGGACGTAAACTTCGCCGTCGTCAAGACCTTTTGCGAGACGATAAAGGCGAAGGCCCTTGGCAAAGAGGTGTTGGAGAGCCTCTCGCCGGGCCAGCAGTTCACACAGATAGTCCACGACGAGCTCGCCTCGCTGCTCGGTGGAACGGACTCCGGGCTTGAGCTCAAGGGCAGGCCCGCGGCCGTCATGCTCGTGGGGCTTCAAGGCTCGGGCAAGACCACTACGGCGGCCAAGCTCGCGCTCCTTCTCAAGGGCAAGGGGCGTAACCCTTATATCGTGCCCGCCGACCTCTTCAGGCTCGCCGCCGTGCTTCAGCTCAAGAGGCTCGCCGCCGAGATAAAGGTCGATTGCTTCGAGGACGAGAAACTCAAAAACCCGGCTGATATCTGCGCCGAGGCCATACGCGTGGCGGGCATAAAAGGCTACGACGTCGTTATCGTGGACACGGCCGGACGACTGCATATAGACGACGCGCTCATGGCCGAGCTCAAAGGGCTCAAGGCCATCCTCAAGCCAAGCGAGATACTCTTCGTGGCCGACTCCATGACGGGCCAGGACGCGGTGAACACGGCCAAGGGCTTTGACGCCGCCATCGGCATTACGGGCGTCGTGCTCACCAAATTCGACGGCGACGCCAGGGGCGGCGCGGCCCTTTCCATGCGCATGACCACCGGCAAGCCTATCAAGTTCGTCGGCACCGGCGAGAAGGTCGAATGCCTTGAGGTCTTCCACCCGTCGCGTCTGGCGGGCAGGATACTCGACATGGGCGACGTCATGACGCTCATAGAAAAGGCGCAGACGGCCTACGACGACAAGCAGTCCGTTGAACTGCAAAAGAAACTTAAAAAAGACGCCTTCACGCTCGAGGACTTCAAAGACCAGCTCGGCAAGATAAAGAAGATGGGTTCCATCGACAGCCTCCTTTCCATGGTGCCTGGTTTTGACGCCCTTAAAAAGGCCAAGGACATAGACGTTGACGAGGGCGAGATAACGAGGATAGAGGCCATAATCAACTCGATGACCAGACAGGAGCGCCACGACCCGTCGATACTCAACTCATCCCGCAGGAAGCGCATAGCCAGGGGCAGCGGCGCAAGGGTACAGGACGTCAACAAGCTCATCAACCAGTATAACGACATGCGTAAGATGATGAAGGTTTTTAAGACGAGCGGGGCGGCCGGGCTGAAAGGGATGTTCCAGGGCCGGATGCGTTAGTTCACACACACCCCGGCGACGATGCGCGGGGCATTAACCATAGACAGTGGACAGAAGCCGTTTAACGAGCCGCACAATACCAAAGCACGGAGGAGAGAAAACAAAGATGTCAGTTAAGATCAGGCTTACAAGACAGGGCAGCAAGAAAAAGCCTTTTTACAGGGTCGTGGTCGCTTCAAGCGAAGCGCCGCGTGACGGGAGTTTTATCGAAATGGTAGGAACATATAACCCAATGGTCAATCCGGCGGAGTGCAAGTTCAACGAAGAGAGGATAGCATACTGGATCTCTCGCGGCGCAATTCCGACGGATACCGTAAGGGAGTGCCTGAAAAGATCGGGCCTGCTGACGCCAAAAGCCCAAGCGGCCTGATAAGCGGCTTTAAGCCGCTTACCGGGAGTTTAGCATGAAAGAGCTTATCGAGTATATCGCCAAGTCGCTCGTAGACCACCCTGAGCAGGTCAAGGTAGTTGAAGTCGAAGGCGAAAAGACATCGGTTATTGAACTCTCGGTAGCCCGGGAAGACCTGGGCAAAGTCATCGGTAAACAAGGACGCACCGCCAGGGCCCTGCGGACCATCCTCACGGCGGCTTCAACCAAGCTGAAAAAACGTTCCGTGCTGGAGATCATTGAGTAAGGACAAGACAATCCCCATAGGCAGGATAACCGGGCCGCACGGCATCAAGGGCGAGGTCAGATTCACGCCATACGGCGAGCTTGAAGACATCGGCTGGGAAGGCATAACCGTCGTTACAAGGCAAGGACGCACCCCGTGCAAGGTCACCGGCGCGCGCCCCCATAAAGACGGATATCTGCTCACCATCGCGGGATACGCCACAAGGAACGAGGCGGAAGGGCTCACCGGCGCCGAGTTGCACGTCGACAGGTCAGCCATGCCCGTGCTTGAAGACGGCGAATACTACAACTTCGAGCTCATAGGCGCGCAAGTCACAACCAACGAGGGCCGGGACCTCGGCATTGTCAAGGGCATAATAGAGACGGGCGGCAACGACGTCCTTGAAGTAGACGGACCGGACGGCGAGACGTTGATACCGGTAATAGAGCAGACCATCCTCAATATAGACGTCGCAAACGGACGGATAACCGTTCATCTCATGGAAGGGCTCGAGCCGGCCGGAAAAAAGAACGGCTTGTAACCCCGGCCCTGCCCCCGGCAACCTGAACCGGTCACGAACCGGCCCAGCGGTCAATGAGCGGATGAAGGACATCACTCCTGGCGAATATGAGGTTTGACATACTTACGCTCTTCCCCGGTTTCTTTGACGGGCCTGTGAGGGAGAGCATCATAGGCAGAGCCGTGGCCAACGGCATAATCGAGGTCAAGACCTGGAATATACGCGACTGGGCGCCCGGCAAACACAAGACCACGGATGACGCGCCATACGGCGGCGGGCCCGGGATGGTAATGAAGGTCGAGCCTATCGCGCTCGCCCTCGAAGCGCTTTCAAACGCGACGGACGCGGCAAGGCCGGTGGTAATCCTGCCCACCCCTCAGGGCAAGCCGTTTACGCACGCACAGGCGCAGCAACTGGCCTCTTGCGAACGTATCATCTTCATCTGCGGCAGATACGAGGGCTTTGACGAACGCATCAGGGGACTTGCCGACGCCGAGTATTCCATCGGCGATTATGTCCTGACCGGAGGCGAGATACCGGCGCTGGCGATGATGGACGCCGTATCAAGGTTTGTACCGGGCGTGCTTGGCGAACCCGAGTCGGCGCATGACGAATCATTCACGGACGGGCTTCTCGAATATCCTCATTATACGAGACCGGAGGATTATAAAGGCATGCGGGTGCCTGAGGTGCTAATCTCCGGCAATCACGGACGGATAGCGCTCTGGCGAAGAGAGCAGCGCATAATACGCACCCTGGAGAGACGGCCCGAACTCCTTGCCGCGGCAGAGCTCACACCGGAAGAAAGACGGCTCGTTGAAAGGCTTAAGGGCAACTGACCGGCCTGCGCGGATATACGATTTGAACAATATACGCTGTTTAATCTTTTGCAACGCTGAAAAATAACATCCGTAAGACAAGAAAAGGAGGCAGTATGGGAGCAATTCACGATATAGAAAAGGCCTTTCTGAGAACGGACCTGCCGGCGCTTCGTCCCGGCGACGTCGTTCTCGTCAAGGTCAGGATAAAGGAAGGCGAAAAAGAGCGGCTGCAGCCCTTCGAGGGTACGGTCATAAAGATGCATGGGACAGGCGTCAAAGGCACCTTCACGGTAAGAAAGGTCTCTTACGGCGTAGGCGTAGAGAGGATATTCCCCCTACACTCCCCGTCCATCGAGTCGATAAAGGTCATGAGCCAGAGCGTAGTCAGAAGGGCCAAGCTCTACTACCTCAAGAACCTCAAAGGCAAGGCCGCAAGACTCAAGGTCAAGAGATAACAACTGGCGCGAGACGTATATAGCCTCCACCAGCCTCTTTGCCTTATTGCAATAAACAAGAAAAGGCGCAATCATCAGATACGGTGATTGCGCCTTTTTTATCTCCGCGACGCGCGTGAGGCTGATTAACGTCGATTGCGCGGCGTTCATTTCGCCCTGCCTGACCGGTCGAGAAGGTCTGACACGCACGGCCTCAACATAGACCGCTCAATGCTCTACACTCCGCACGATATCGCTCTCCATAAAGGCGTCTACAAGCTCAGGGTCGAACTGAGCGCCCCTGCAGCGCAGTATCTCTTCTCTGGCCACTTCTCTGGTAAGGGCCGCGCGATAGGGACGCGTCGAGGTCATGGCGTCATAGGTGTCGGCTATGCTGAAAATCCTGGCGACAAGCGGGATGTCCATCCCCACCAGCCCGTTGGGATAACCGCTGCCGTCCCACATCTCGTGATGATACAGGACGATGGCCTTTTCCGCAGCCATGAGGTTCAACGGCCTTAATATCTCCTCGCCGCGCAGGACGTGAGAGCGCATGATCTCTCGTTCGCTGATGGTAAAGCTGCTCCTTTTAAGGAGTATGTCGTCGCGCACGCCTATCTTTCCGATATCGTGCAACGGGCCGGCAAAGCTGATGCTGTCGAGCACCGCCTGCTTGCAGTTGAATGCGCGGGCGATCTTGAGGGCGTACTGGGTAACCCTGTTGGAATGGTCTTTGGTGTACGTGTCCCTTGCGTCGAGCGCGTTGATGAGGGAGTTTATCGCGCCGACGATGCTCGCGAAGATGTTCTCGGAGAGAGCGATATTTTCGAGCTTCAAGGAGGCCTTGGCGCTCAGGTTATGCATGAGCGTTATCTCGTCCGAGCTGACCTCGCGCCCCACCTCTTTGCCGTTGAGCCCGAGAAGGACTACGACCTCCCGGTTGATGACAAACGGCATGAGGAGCATGGGCCTGCGCCCCGTCAACCTGGCCCCGTCCGAGGCGAGCGCGGCAAGTTCCGAGCCCTCCGGCATGAGATACGAATAGCACTTGTTCCTTACTATACTCCTGAAGGGTTCTTCAGCGGCCGAGAACTTCCTGCCGATTACGGCGGCGCTCTCGTTAAAGCCCGTTGCCGCGTGAACGACAAAGCCCTCGTTGCCGGGCGTGCCCGTCATTACAAAGGCGCTCGACGAGTCGACGATAATCTGGGCGATATCCATCACCTTCCGGTAGATATCCTCCTTCTCCGTAACCTCGTCAAGGGTCTCGCTTATGGTGTGGAGTATGGATAACTCCTTTATCTTGTCCTCAAGCCTCCTGCGCGCGACCTCGGGCGCGTTGCTCGTCGTGCGCGCATGCTGGCCGGGGACGGCGGCAGCGGTGTTCAAACGCATCCCCTTGGCCTTCTCAGCGGCGCGCCTGACTATGACCTCAAGCTCCTCGGCCTTGAAAGGCTTCGGGAGAAAGTCCACGGCGCCGTCCTTCATGGCCTCGACCGCAAGGTCCAGCGAGGGATACCCGGTAATCATCACGACCGGGCACGTTGGCGCGGCCTCCTTGGCCTTTGTAAGAAGGTCCATGCCGGTCATGCCCGGCATGTTTATATCGGCAAGGATTACGTCGTAGTCGGACTGGTCTCTCAGGGCGCTGATGGCGTCCTCGGCGTTGTTAAAGTCGGTCACAAGCCAGCCCTTGCGGGAAAGCAGTTCGCTTAACGCCTCGCGCACGCCGTCGTCGTCGTCAACGAGCATTATCTTGATATTATCAATCGATGTGGCGCCTGAGAGCACGATAGACTCCTGTCGGGTTGACCAAATAAAGGGGGTGGCAGGCTGCTGGAAAACTTTTAACACGTCATTCCTAAGCCTGCCCCCGAATGTCTCTGTCGGGGGTCTCAGTCCCCGGCTAAAACATCCGGGGACGAATCAAGTCTCTGTAAAATCACTGACTTATGGATTCCCGCTGCAGCCTGCCCTCGTGAAGACGGGGGCGGGTATGACGACGTAGGGCGGCAGCGCTGTGTTTTTCAGCAGCCTGTTAGGAATCTCTTCCTTCCGGCTTCCGGGACGCGTCGCACGACAACCGTCCGTTATGCCTTCAGGGCGAACTTGTTCTTGATAAGCCTGTCCGCTTCCCTGATATATTCCTGCTGCTTGTATATATCCGCGCTGTCACGCGAGAAAGACACCGCGTTCAGCGCGTCTCTGACGGCTCCGGGCGCGCTTGCCGCCACGGGCTGAGACTCCCCGATATTGGCCTTCAACTGGATTATCTCGGCATAGGCGGCGCGCAGTTCATTCAGGAGTTCCTTGTTCTGCGAGATTATCCTGCGCCACTCGCACGCCTTTTTGATGACTACCATGAGTTCATCGAGCCTGAACGGCTTGGCGATATAATCGTAGGCGCCGGATTGTATCGCCTTGAGGGCCGTCTCTATGGTGGCGTAACCGGTTATCATTACCACCTGTATCTCGGCGTCGAGCTCGTTTATCCTCTGAAGAAGGGCCATGCCGTCCATGCGGGGCATCATCAGGTCGGTTATAACGATATTAAACTTCTCCATCCTGAGTCTGGCAAGGGCCTCTTCTCCGTCCTTTGCGACGGCGGCCTGATAACCCCAACTGAGAACCGCCTCCATCAGGAGTTCCCTGACGTCAGGGTCGTCATCCGTAATCAATATCTTTGTAATCTCTTCAGCCACTCACACCACCTTGCCTATAAGTATAGTACAAATTAAACAGGAATTACGCCCGGATATCCCGCGCACCTCACTCAACGTATCCGACGGATATACAAGTTCAGATGCAATGCCGGACGGCGACGGGATAAAAGCATGTCTCAGGGCTTGCCCTTGGTGTAGAGGGCGTCCCTTATCGCCCTCTCGATAAGCCTTACAACTACCTTTTCAGTATCAACGGAATATGTATTGTTCCGTATATCCGTCTTAAGGCTGTTGACCTTCTCGAAACGAATCTCCGGTATGGCATCCAGAAGTTTACGCGCCTTTGAAAGTTCTTTAGCCTCCGTCGAAATATCCACCATGTCTGGCTGTGATGGCCTGGCCATGGCATCAACGGCCGGAAGAGACCCGCCTGTTATCCTGTTAACCACGGCATCGGCGACCGGCTGCGTCTTTTTGTCTCCAACCTTCATTGTTCACCCTTTATTAACATCATACCAGACAATATCCATTACATTCTTATCGGAGGGATAAGGCGAAACTTTAGGCTGCTACATTCGGAAGAATGCAAAGAGCATGGGGGTATGTCACGGCAAAAAACCGGACAACCCTGCCCTGTATAACCTCTTTTTTTAAATTTTTAAGGGATTATTATGAAAGATGCACGGGAGCGATATTGATGCTAATAAAGGGGCAGACCGCGACTAAAGGCAACCTCGACGTTAACGAGTATCTTGTTGATTTCCGTATCGTTGATGCCAAGCGTCTCACCGAGGGTCCCGAAGGGCACGCCCTCGGCGGCAATGGCGCTTGCGACGATTCCAATCTTTAAACACATCCTGTCGGCCAGAGTGACTATAGAGACAAGATTATAGATATAACGCTGCTTGACGGCCACTTCCGGGTCGTCAAAATCACGTATCAAAGACACAAGGACGTCAGGAAAGCCCCATCTCCTGACCATCATGGCGCCGACTTCCCTGTGGCTGAAACCAAGCTCCTCGGAGCACGCCTCGGCAATGGAGCAGCCTTCGTTCGCGACCTTGTCGCTTATTTCCTGATACGCCTGCGGATATGCGTTAATGACGGCGACAAGGCCGGCGTCATGGAGCAGGCCGGCTATGAACGCATCTTCCGTATCGGACAATTTGGTGTTGCGGGCGATTATGCTTGAGGCGATTGCCGAGCCCATCATCATGCGCCAGATGACGTGCTCGCCGAGACTGAGCCTCTTGAACAGGCCCTTTATCGAGGCGGCCACGACTATGTTCCTTACGGCGTTGAGCCCCAGACGCATGATGGAGTCCGACAGCGTGGGAGGCACCCTTGAGCCGCCGAAGAAGTCGAAGTTGGCGATATTGAGTATCTTGGCCGCCAGCGGGCCATCGCAGGCGATGAGCTTCCTGACCTTCTCGACCGAGACGTCAGGGTCCGCAAGCAGGCTCAGGACCTTCTGAGCGTTATCCGGCAATAAAGGCAGCTCCAATTCCTTCATGGCATCCGTGCTCACCACACACCCCTTGACACGCTATCGGTTATCCGTACCTATCTTCCAAGGACAGGAGGCGGAAGGCAGGAGGTGGTAAAGACCTTTTACCCTCCCCCTCCCAATCATGTTGGGTCTGCTGCGCTTGACCCAACCTATCGCGTAAGGACAGGATGCAGGAGGTGGTAAAGACTTTACCACCCCCTGCATCCCACTCCCTACCCCCAATATTTAGTTCTGTCTTTACCGCTAAACCCTTCTATCCTTTGCTTGAAGCGTCGCGCTTGATTCTCAGCACCGGTGAAGGTTGGTGTCTCGGAGCCGTCTTTTTCGACTCCATAACGACCTCGCCCCTGTCCGAGACCCTGAACCTGGTGACAAGGTCCTTGAGTTCGGCGGCAAGGCGCGCCATCTCGCTCGTGGCCCTCGACACCTCGGAAATAGACGCGACGTTGGCCTTGGCGACGTCGGCTATGGAATCCATATTCTGGGTAATCTCATCGGTCGTCGAGGACTGCTCCTCTGCCGAGGTGGCGATATGGCTTATCATGTCGGTTACGTTCTCGACCCCGGAGACGATGCGCATCAGCGCGTCGCCGGCCTCGTTGGCCAGCTTCACGCCGTTCTCAACCTTGGTCGTGCCTTCGGCCATGGCGTTGACGGCCTTGCCGGTCTCGGTCTGGATAGTGCCTATCATCCCGCTAATCTCTTTCGTGGCCTTGGTGGTGCGCTCGGCCAGCTTCCTGACCTCGTCGGCCACGACGGCAAAACCCCTGCCCTGCTCACCGGCCCTTGCGGCCTCGATGGCGGCGTTAAGCGCAAGCAGGTTGGTCTGGTCGGCGATGTCGTTGATGACGGAGACTATCGTCCCTATCTCTTCGGACGACGTGCCCAGTTTCTTTATGGTATCGGCCGTAACCGAGGTGGACTGGGCCACCTCTTTCATGGCCTTGATGGCCTGAGTCACGACGTCGCCGCCCTTGATGGCGATATTCTGGGCGTTACGCGCGGACTCGGAGACCTGCTGCGAGTTCTTGGCGACCTCTATGACCGTGGCGTTCATCTCCTCCATTGCGGCGGCGACCTGCACCGTCTGGCCCGACTGCTTGTCGGCGCCCGCGGATATCTGGGTGGCCGAGGCCGAGAGCTGCTCCGAGGCCGAGGCAAGCTGCCCCGAAGAGTCGGCTATCCTGCCTATGATGCCGGACATCTGCCCCGCCATGTCGTCAACGCTCTTTGCAAGCTCGGAGACCTCGTCCTTGAGTTCGCTGCCTAAAAACGTCACCCTGATATTAGCCCGCTTGGTGAGGTCACCCTTGGCAAAGCTCTCCACGGTATCCTTTACCCGCAAGAGCGGACGAATGAGTTGACTGTTAGTAAAATACATGAAACATATCGCGAAGCCCGCGGTAATGAGTATGCTCAAGACCATGATGAGCACGCCCTTCATCGCCGCCTTGCCCGCCTGAATGGCTATCTCGATGGTGAGGGTCTCGGCGGCGGCGACCATCTGCGGGGTATGGATGTTAGACAACTCGCCGACCTTCGCCTGGAAGATGTCCTTGTCCTTCATGCCGACCGCTATACTCTCCTTGCGTGAGGCCCACAACGCCTCCGCCTCCTTGAATGCGGCAAGGAGCGCCTGGTTCTTCACGGACTTGAGCCCGAGTTCGGCGCTGCCGTCCCTGAGACCGGCAAAGGTCTTGTCAAAGTCGGCGATAGTGGTCTTGAGGTCTTGAGCGACTACGTCAAGCTCGTAGTTGGAACGGGCGTAACGCTCCATGAGATAGGCCATCTTTACGGTCCTCATCCTCTGAAGGCCGGCAAGGTCTATGGACTTGCTGTAGCCCTGGTCGTTGGAGAAGCCGAGTATGGATTTGCCGGTGGCCTGGGTCTTGTTGAGGGCTACAAAACCCTTGACGATATTGTTGAGCCTGTCGACCATAAGCGGGGTCGTGGACTCTATTCCAAGCATGACCTCGGAGAGATGGTCGCCGGAATCCATGGCCTCGTCAAGGGCCACGCTCATCGACTTCCAGTGGGTGTCCACGTTGTTGAACTTTACAAGGACCTCCTGGTTGGTTATCGCATCGAACTCGGCTGTGCCGGTCCTCAGGCTGGTCAAGGCCGTGTCAAAATCCTTTTTCTGCGAGCGGAAGACCGCCTCAAGGGCCTCCTCCCCGTTCATGATATGCCGGTTGAGAATATAATTTATCTCAATCGCCCTCTTGCGAAGCGTGGCGACCTCGACTATCTGCGTATACTTCTTGCTCATCCCGCCGATAAGCACGTATATGATGGGTATCTGTATGAAAAAGAGGAGTATGAGAAATACATAACTTCCTACAAGACGCGTCTTGACCGAATGGATGTTCATCTTGCCTCCGTGATCGCCCGAAACCGCAACAGTCGCGGCCATCGGAACATTGTCCTGCGCGTTATTCAGACTGGAAAAGATTGAACGAAACGTAAAACTGTAAAAAACACCGCGACCCGTGCGTCAGACCGCGGCCACGACGTTGCCGAGCGCGTCCTTTTCAGAGCGCGAGAGTATCTTCGAGACGTCAAGCAGTATCAGCAGCCTGCCGTCGAGCTTGCCCACGCCCTTGATATAATCCGACTCTATGCTTGTGACAAGCTGCGGCGGCGGCTCGACGGTATCAGCCGGTATGCGGAGCACCTCGGAGACGGCATCCACCTTGAAGCCGACCGTCTTGTCGTCGACGTCGACTACTATGATGCGCGTTTCGTGCGTCCTTTCTCCGGCCGGCAGGCCGAACCTCTTGCGAAGGTCAAGCACCGGTATGACGCGGCCGCGCAGATTAATGACGCCCTCGACAAAATCCGGCGTCCTCGGCACCCTTGTCAGGTCCATGTGTCTTATAATCTCCTGAACCCTGAGTATATCAAGCGAGAACTCCTCGTTGCCGAGCCTGAAGGTTACAAGCTGTAAAATCTCCGTCTCTTTTCTCTCTTCCATTTCCCCTCCTTCCTCTAAGCAAATCCAATCTCAGTATTCAGCACATGGGACAAAACAGTTCATACGTGACGCTAAACGGTTGAACCAGAACCGCAGCCACATATAGCGCGGCACAACGGGACGCGCCAACAGACAAACGCGTCCTGAACCAAAAAAACAGCCGGTACAATATGTTAAAGCCGATAATTCAATCGCGGCATTATGTTAGGCCCTCGATCCGGGCAGCCAAACGACCGCCTTGTCGTTATATCATTTTAGAATTATTACATTAGTAGCATACTATCAACAGGTTATCAATAGAATATTAGCAGATTAAATCATATTTATGATTTCGGCGGCGACCTTATCCAATGGCAGCACCTTATCGGCAAGTCCGGCGTCCACTACCGCCTTAGGCATGCCATAAACGGTGCAGGTCTCTTCATTTTGCGCTATGGTCTTGCCGCCGCTCAGCTTAATGGCGCGCATCCCCTCAAGCCCGTCATGGCCCATGCCGGTAAGGATGACACCCATGGCCCGGCCCGGATAGCACTCTGCAACGGACCTCATTGATATGTCCACGGACGGTTTATACAAAGAACCTGCCGGCTCGTTCTCGACCTCCACGTAGAAATCGGTGATGCCGCGCCTCCTTATGCGGGTCTGAGTGCCGCCCGGCGTGAGAATAACGTGACCTTCCCTGACCTTCTCCCCGTGTTCGGCCTCCCTGACCGTAAGTTTGCAAAGGGTGTTGAGCCTTTCGGCAAACGCGCCGGTAAACGCCTTGGGCATGTGAACGGCCACGAGGAACGGCGTTGCAAGGTCTCCCGGCAGGTGGGAGAGCACCTCCTGTATCGCGCGCGGGCCTCCGGTGGAGGCGCCTATGGCCACAAAACCAATCTTCTGCGTCGCATGCCCCGGCGGGACTACAAGCACAGGCACAGGCCTTCTGAATGCGCGCAGGCCGTGCAGCCTGTTGGACTTTCTCGCAAGGGCCTTTATCTTGCTGATAAGCTCGTCCTGAATCTTGAGCATATCAAGGGCCGAGGTGACGAGGTTCTTCGAGATATAATCGGCCGCGCCCTTGTCAAGAGCCTGAAACGTCGCATGGGCGCCCTCGGTGGTAAGAGAACTGACCATGAGTATCGGCGTCGGGAACTTCTCCATGATGACGCCGGTGGCCTCAAGGCCGTTCATGCGCGGCATCTCCACGTCCATAGTGATGACGTCGGGTAGGAGCGAGGCGGCCATCTCCACCCCCTCGGCCCCGTCGCGCGCCGTCCCGATGACCTCTATGTCGGTGACCGATTCCAGCATCTGCCTTATGATGCGTCTCATAAAGGCGGAATCGTCTACAACCAACACCCTTATCTTCGACACCAATAAACCTCGTTTATCGTCCGCTGGCGGACGATTGTATTAAAATACAGGCGAAAACCGGGACCTCGCCGCACGAAGACTTGCGAGCGCCCGATACTCATGCCGCGCCCCGTCATTAAACGTGCGTCCTGTGGGCGGTCTCCAAAAGCCCTGCGACGTCGAGTATCAATATGACGTTGCCGTCGCCGGTTATGCACGCCCCGGCTATGCCCTCGGTCCCCTTCAGATACTCGCCCATCGACTTCATGACTATCTCTTCCTGACCGTGCAGCTTGTCGACAAGCAGGCCGAAAGACCGCTCTCCGATGCCGGTAATGACGATATACCGCCACTCGTTCCTGTTCACCGGGGCCGAGCGCGAGACGAGAGACTCAAGCCTTATGACCGGATAGACCCTCTCCCTGATATGTATGACCTCTTTACCGCGAACGGTCTTTATATCGGAGTCCGTAACGCGGATATTCTCGATGACCGTTGAAAGCGGTATTCCGTAGACCTCGCCCGCCGCCTCGACGGTAAGCGCCTGTATGATGGCAAGGGTAAGCGGGAGACGGAAGGTGACGCGCGTGAACCTGCCCGGTTCGGACTCGACGTTTATAGTGCCGTTGATGCGCGTGATGTTTGTCTTTACCACGTCCATGCCAACGCCGCGCCCGGAGATGTTGGAGACCTCTTTTGCCGTTGAGAAACCCGGCAGGAATATGAGGCCGAGAGACTCCTTAGGGGAGAGCGCCGCGGCATCGTCCGCCGTTATGACGCCCTTATCCACCGCGGCCTTGCGGATGATATCCGGGTCCATGCCCTTGCCGTCGTCGGAGACGGAGACGATTATATGTCTGCCCTCCTGATAAGAGACGAGCTTTATGGCGCCCGTCCTCGGCTTGCCCGCGGCCTCGCGCTCGTCCGGGGTCTCCAGGCCGTGATCGACTGAATTCCTTATGAGATGAACAAGCGGGTCGCCTATCTCCTCGATGACGGTCTTGTCCACCTCGGTCTCCTCACCGCTTACGACGAGGTCTATCTCCTTGTTGTTCTGCCGCGCAAGGTCGCGCACCATGCGCGGGAATTTGTTAAAGACCTTTGCTATGGGCTGCATACGCATCTTCATTATGGCAAGCTGCAGGTCGGTGGTGACGAGATCGAGCTGGCCTATCGCCTCTTCCACCTGAACGCTCAGTTCCGACTCCATATACTCCTCGCCCATCTTCACGCCGAGGCGCATAAGACGGTTACGCGACAAGACCAGCTCTCCGGCGAGGTTCAGAACGGAATCGAGCCTGTCGATGTCCACGCGTATGCTCTGCTCCCTTTCCTTTACCGACGCCTCCTGGGGCCTTGCAACGTCTTCAGCCGCCTGTGGAGAGACTCCGGCATGGACGTCTTCTTCATCGGCATGGACTACGGAAGGCGCGGAAAAGGGCTCGTCGCCGGACGCGGTCAGGTTCGTAAAGGCCGACTGCGCCCAGTCATCCACCGACGAGTCGCGTATATGTTCCGTGATATCGGGCTGCGGCTTCATCGCTGCCGGAGACGCAAGCGAGGCCTCGGACTGTGACGCCGCCCCCCCTGCCTTGCGGCCGGACGCGTCAAGTATATCGTTGAGCGCGGCTATGGCGCCTGAAATATTCTCCTGCCTGTCGTTCTTGTCCCTTATATTCCTCAGCAGTTGTTTAATGATATCGATGGAAAGGAGTATGGCGTCCATTATGGCGGGGACGACGACCATGTCGCCCTTCCTGAGCCTATTCAGGACGTCCTCGGTGGCGTGCGCCATCTCGACCATCTGGGTAAAGCCGAGAAAGCCGGCGGCGCCCTTGATGGTATGCACCGATCTGAATATATCGTTGAGAAGGGTAGTGTCGCCGGGATTCTTTTCAAGCTCGACGAACTTCTGGTCGAGCGAATCGAGAGACTCGGTAGCTTCGACGATAAAATCACTTATTATATCGTCCATCTCATTGGATGAGAATGACATGCAACCTCCGCACCGGTTATCGGTTATCAGTTATCAGTAAAGATATTCCTTAACCGGTAACTTTAGGCCCCGAGTTCCTTCAATATCTTATCGACGACGTCCTGGTTAAGCCGCATCGGCTCGGCCGCGTGCGTCTCTTTGAGCTCGTTGAGCATCTCTTTCTTGTCTTCCTTCCTGATGCTGTCGCCGAAATCAAAGGTCAACGCAAGCTCAAGGAGCTTTGACTCTATTATGGAAAGGCTGGCGATGACCTTCTTGAGCTTCTGGCCGGTAAGGTCCTGGAAGGACAGGTTCGTAAATATCTCCATGAGGTCCCTCTTCTGACGGGTGTTTATGCCGTCGAGCTGCGAGAGCGCCTCGGTGACCTTGGGCTTATCATCAAGCGGCACGCCCTTAATCCACGTGGAGAGGGATTTGATGAGGTACTGGGCCTTTTCCTGCTCAAGCATCATGGACTCAAGGAGCGTTATGATATTGTTCGCGGCGCTCTCAATCTCGCCGGCAACCGAAGTTATCTGTCTGGAGGCCTCTGGAAATTTTTCAGAGCTTATCTTGACAGTCGACTGAAGGCTGTCAAGCCCGTTGCGGGTCTTGTCAACGAACTTTACCAGGACGGAAAGCTCCGTCTTTACCCTCGTCAGCGCGTCATTCCAATCGTTATCCGCCATCTCGGTCTCTCCTTTGAAGGTCAGTTATCAGTTATCCGTTATCAGTAAAACGGCTTTGTTTTTGCCGATAACCGATAACTGGCAACAGGTTACGTCTCACTTGCCGGAGGCCTTGACCTTTGTGAGTATCAGGTCGATGCGCTCCTTGAGCACCGCGGCCGTGAAGGGTTTCACGATATAATTGTTGACCCCCGCCTGCACCGCGCTTATGACGTTCTCCTTGGCCGCCTCGGCCGTGACCATCAGGACCGGCGTGGACAAGAGCGCGGGGTCCTTCCTGATGGCCGTGAGGAGTTCCAGACCCGACATATTTGGCATATTCCAGTCCGTGATTACGAAGTCAAACTTCCCGCTCTTGAGTTTTTGCAGGGCCGCGTTGCCGTCTTCCGCCTCTTCGACGTTATGATAACCTATCTCCAGGAGGATATTCTTGATAATCCTCCTCATGGTGGAGAAGTCATCGACGACCAATAGCCTCATATTCTGATCGAACATTTAAGACCTCCTTATAAATTGGATAACCGGAACTCACGGCACCTCCGTTATGATGCCTGCATCCCCGCAGCGCCATGCAGCGCGAGACGCGCTCCGTTTTTATGAACGCCGTATGAAGAAACTCCGCTTTTCCCAGGGAGAAACCCGGGCCATATCACCATCTCGGGAGACCCTGATGACATTCCACACAGGTTCCCAGTCCCATTACAACAGCTTCTCCATCCAAATACAACAACTTTTCCGTCCAATTACAACAACTTCTCTATCTCATAAAGAAGCCTCTGGGGCGAGAAAGGTTTGGTAAGATATGTCGTCACGCCCGCGCTCATCCCCATTTTTATATCCGCCTCGCCCGACTCGGTCGTGACCATGATGATGGGTATTTCCTTATAGACATCCTGACTGCGCAGATTGCGGGAAAGTTCCAGACCGTCCATCTGAGGCATATTCAGGTCGGTTACAACCATATCGACCTGATTCCCGGCCATGACCTCCAGCGCCTCAAGCCCGTTTGAAGCGCCGAATATCTTATACCCCCGTTCTCTGACGATGTACGTCAAGAGCTTTCGCGTCGTATCACAGTCGTCGACTATCAGAATCCTCTTTTCCATGACTGCCTCGTTTGTCAATGTATATATGTGATGTTTCCCGGCCTTATGACCATTATACCCAGCGCGCAAGCCCCAAACCGCATCGGACGCCCCGTATCAAGACTTCTGATAGACGACGGAACGCTCAATGGAAATCGGATTGAAAAGCCTCGTAATATTATGCAGCGACTCGGAGAACCCCACAAGCAGGTACCCGCCCTTTGAGATAGTGTCGTAGATGTGGCTGCAGACCTTTCTCTTCGAGGTCTCGTCGAAATATATCAGGACGTTGCGGCAAAAGACGATGTCCATGTTCCTGACCGCCCTGGTCTCGCCCGCGTTAAAGAGATTCACGTTCCTGAACTTTACCGTCTCCATCACCCTTGGGGAGACCGTAAACGCATCCGCGCAGGGGGTGAAGTATTTACGCAGGTAGGCCTCGGGCGTATTGCGGAGCGAATACCTGTCATACCTCGCCGCAACGGCCGCCTTCAACACAACGTCGCTGATGTCACTGCCGATTATTTCAATCGTAAAACCCTTCTGGACAAGGCCCTCTTCCATGAGCATCATCGCGAGCGTATACGGCTCTTCACCGGTGGAGCAGGCCGAACTCCATATACGGACGGACTTTGAACCGGTCCGGTATTTCTCCTCAAGAAGGCGCGGGATGACGCCCTTTCTGAAGACCTCAAGCTGGACCGGGTCGCGGAAGAAGGACGTCTCGTTGGTGACGACGGAATTGAGCAGGTGCCTGTACTCCGCCTCCCTGCCCTGGTCGTAGGTCAGGAAATAATAATAGTCCTCGAAGGTCTTGAGGTTTTTTTCTTCAAGCCTTCGGAGCAATCTGGTCTCAAGCAGATATTTTTTCGTATCGGCAAATGCGATGCCGCTTTGCGCGTAAACGATATCGCGCAAGTAGCAGAAGGTCTCGTGAGAAAGCTTCGGTTTGCTGTTCAGACCTAACGTCAGCATCTAAGTATCCCAAGAGCGTGCGTAACGGCGGCCTTTACGTTGGAATCGGGGTGGGCCAGCAGTTCAGTAAGGGCGGCAACCGATTTTTTCGATCCGATGGCGGCGAGCGCCTTCGCCGCCGCGGCCTTTACCGGGGCCTCGTCACCCCGCAAAAGTCCGATGACCGCATCCTCGGCGCCGGTCACGCGCATCTCGCCCAGCAATTGCACCGCGTTGTACCTTACCCAGACGTTCGTGTCACCGAGCGCCTCCATCAGCGCCCGGTTAATCCTGTCGCCGGACCAGCCGCCCAACGCCTTCATGACGGAGAGCTTGACTTCGTCGTCGTCGTCCTTGAGCCCGGCTATCACCGCGTCAGCGGCCTCGGGAAGGCCGATGCGGGCAAGCGCGTTGTAGACGCACTTTCTCACGCCCGGATTCTTGTCGGCCGAGGCAGTCCTGAGGCAGGCGACGGATTCCGCGTCGCCTATAAGGCCAAGCCCGCGCGCGCCCATCTCCCGCAGTTGCTCGTTCGACTCCGACAGGAGTCCGTAAAAACCCTTTTTAAC
This sequence comes from Deltaproteobacteria bacterium, assembly GCA_016234855.1. Taxonomy (GTDB): domain Bacteria; phylum Desulfobacterota; class GWC2-55-46; order GWC2-55-46; family GWC2-55-46; genus JACRNO01. The sequence goes on from JACRNO010000079.1 coordinate 67,909, forward strand.
GGCGTCCGTGGGTATATGGGCAAGGACGTCGGTCATGTCCTCGAGGACGTCCCTGTAGACCTCGACGCGCACCGCCTCCAGGAGCGGGGTCACCGCCCCCTCGCCCGCGAGCGAGGCCAGCGCCCTTGCGGCGATCTTGCGCGCATGTCCGTCCTTGCTGCGCAAGGAGCCGGCAAGCGCCTCAACCGAGCCCAACGACCCGATGGACTCGAGGGCCGAGACGACGTCGCGCAACTCGTGTTTGGCCACGCTTCCCATGAGACCCTGGAGTATCGGCACGGCCTCCTCGGACTTCATCCCGCCCATGGCGCGCACCGCGATGCTGAAGTTCTTGCCGCCTTTCTTAAGCTCCTGCGCGAGGATCGGGGGCAGGGTCCTGGCGGCAAGCGCGATGGATATGATGACGTCGACGAGCGCCAGTTCCTCTTCTTCCGTAATCTCCTTGGAGGAATTGATGAATTCAAAGACCTTCGCAAGGCCTCCCGGCAATTTCAGGAGACCGAGGCCGCGGAGCGATTCAAGGGCGCAGGGCCTGTCGCAGTCGCGCATGGCCGCGCAGAAGTAGTCGAAGTAGACCTTCCTGAACGTATCGGACGGGGTAAACGAGGAGGCCGGCGAAAGGGCCTTTTCCAGAAGCTCCACCACCGAGGCCACGTTCGAGACCCTGCCGTTTACGACCGCCGGCTTGAGCTTCATCAATATGCCCGCGCAATCCGAAGGCCCTGCTATGTTGGCTGCCGCGTCTATCGCGGCCTCGCGCAGAAGCCCCGTCTCCCTTTCAATGAGTTCAAGGAGGCGCGGCAGCGCGGCCTTGTCCTGCAGGTGCCCGATACCCTCGAGCGCGGAGAACCTGACCCACTCCTCTGAATCAGAGAGGGCCTCAATAAGGGCGCGCACCGACTCCGGGGCCTTTATCCTGCCCAAGCAGACCGCAACGGACGCCCTGACGTTGGGGTTGGCATGCCCGAGCAGACCTTTAAGCATGAGCACGGCGCGTTTGTCGCCCATGCCGGCAAGTATATCGACGGCAAACTTCACGACGTCGTCGTCCTTATCGGTTAAGAGGCCTGAGATGGCCGGGAGTATGACGGGGCCGAGTTGCTGCAAGGCCTCTATCGCGATATTGCGAAGCGGCGCGTCCGATGAACGCAGAAACGGCGCGACGCTGTCGGCGACCTGCCGGCCGCCTATGGATACGAGCGCGTTGAGCGCGGCCTCTTTTACGCCCGCGTCAGTGTCCTGAAGGAGTTCCGTAAGACGCGGGATGAAACCCTCCCTCCCGTCCGCCAGTTCGAATATGGCCTCGCAGGCCTCGCGGCGCAGCGCCGCGTCAACGGAGCCAAGCCGCGCAAGGATGGAGTCGCGTTCACGCGCCTGTGATATGTCGTTATCCATCACTTATAAAACCCCTGACGTTCTCGTTACACGGCTTATATCAAAAAACCGGGGGCACGGGACAACGGCGGCAACGGGGGCTTTACAGTCAGCCTCCACCCGCGCCGGGCAACCTGCTCCCCATCCTTATCTATATCGGACAAGAGCGATAAATCTTTAGATTCTACCGGCGGTTGCCATGAACTCCCCCCTTTGAAAAGGGGGGGGCTGGGGGGGATTTGAAGATGCCCCTTTGTGTGCATTATCAAATAATATAACATACGAAGTCAAAGAAAATCCAACCTCGAATTAACCGTATAAGTTGAGGAAAACTACGCAGCCCTGTAATGTTTAAGCCTTGCCTTGAGCCTGTGCATCGTCTGTGTGTGAAGCTGACAGACGCGGGATTCGGTGATATCGAGCACCTTGCCTATCTCCTTTAAGGTAAGCTCTTCATGGTAATAGAGCGCGATGACCATCTTCTCCTTCTCAGGCAGGCCCTCGACGGCCTCGGTGACGGTCTTTTTAAGCTCTGTAAGCCTGACGGCCGCCAACGGGTCCGCGCCGTTGGGGTCGACTATGCAGTCGAGGATGTCCATGCCCTGGTCAGCGCCCTTTATGCCGAGGTCTTCGAGGTTCATCACGCTCAGGGCAGCCACCTCGCTCAGGAGCGCATGCAGGTCGTCGACGCTTATCTTCATAACCTTTGCGACCTCGTCCGTCTCCGCCGGCCGTCCCGTGCGCCTCTCCACCGCTCCATAGGCCCGTTCAAGGCTGCTGGACTTATCCCGCATGGAACGGGTCATCCAGTCCATGCTCCTCAATTCATCAAGCATGGCCCCGCGCACGCGAATGGAGGCGTAGGTGTTGAACTGCACGCCCCTGCCCGCGTCAAACCTGTCGATTGCCTCAAGCAGACCCACCATCCCGGCTCCGATAAGGTCGCCGACGTCGATATGCGGGGGCAGATTTACAGCCACCTGGTAAGCGATTATCTTGACCAGATGAAGGTTCTCTTCAATGAGCCGCTCTCTATCCAACCTGTCTGGTCCGGCGCTCTCGACTTTCTTCATGGGTTATTCCAAACCGTTAAAACGCGGGATAGGGGAGAGACGGCCGCGCGCGAAGGCATCGGCATACGACATGGCCGGACGCGGATACCGGCTAACCACGGTGGACAGTGGCCAGCCACTAACCACTATCCACTAACCACTGTCTCTCGCCTTACGCTTCGCGCGTTACGGCGTTACGCCAGAACAATTGCAAGCCGCCTTTAAGCCCTTCAGGCGGGGCCTGTTCAAGGAGAGCGGCGGCAAGCCGGGCAAAAGACACGCTCGCCCTGGAATCCGGATACGCCTCGACCACGGCCTTCTGTCTGGCCACGGACTTATGCACGGATTCGTCCTGCATGATGCATCCGAGATAATCGAGCGAGACGTTCAGGAACCTATCACCGGCGGAACTGATATTCCTGTAGACCTCAAGCCCCTGCCTCGGCGACCTTACCGAGTTTACGATGAGCCGGAACGCCCTCTCCCCGTGCCTCTGGCTCAGCACCTTCATAAGGGCGTAGGCGTCGGTGATGGCCGTCGGCTCCGGGGTCGTCACGACGATGATCTCGCGCGAGGCGATATTGAAAAAAACGACGTTGCTTGAGATACCGGCGGCGGTGTCGATAAGCATGATATCGAGTCCGCCGCACGAGACAGAGTACGTCTCAAGATGAGAGATGACGGAGAGACGGTCGGCGGCGCTAAGGTCGGCCAGTTCGTAGACCCCGGAACTTGCGGGCAGTATCTTTATGCCGCAAGGCCCTTCAATGACGACGTCGGCCATCGTCTTCTCGCCCATGAGGACGTGCCCTATGTTATACTCGGGCGTAAGACCGAGCAGGACGTCGATATTGCCAAGGCCCAGGTCCGCGTCAAGCACGAGACAACGCTTGCCCAGCCTTGAGAGCGCGATGGCGAGATTGACGACCACGTTCGTCTTGCCGACTCCGCCCTTGCCGCTGGTCACGGAGATTACGCGGATACCGGCGCCGATGTGCCCGCGCTCCGCCGGATTATCATTTGTCATATCACTCATTGAAAACCTTCCTGAAGAAAAATGACGTTTAACGTCTACTGATAAAGACCGTGATATCGCCAGCCGGAATGGACAATTGTGAAGCATCCGCAGGAATAAACCCTACAGGCCGACCACCCTGAGCGTCTTCACCTCCACCCCAACGGCTATTTCATCATACGACAGGACGCCCAGCGCGGGAAATCGCCTGCCAATGAGCCTGCGGACGAACCTCCTGGCGCGGCCTGAGACCACGAGCACGGGTTTTATATCCATTGCCGCAGTCGCGTCGAGCGCCTCTTTAATGCCCGCAAGCACGCGCTCGGCCGAGGCCGGCTCCATGGCGACGATGACGCCGTCGGCTCCGGTCTGCGCCGACGCTACGATTGCGTCCTCTACCTCCTGACTGAGCGCGACGGCATGGACCGCGCCGTCGGCAGCCTGATGGTCCCTCGAAATCCGGCGTGAGAGCGCCATTCTAACATATTCGGTCAATAGTTCAACATCACAGATCTCAGGCGCCCTGTCCGCGAGGGCCTCGAGTATCGTTTGTATCTCGCGGATGGATTCCCTCTCGCGCAGGATGTTCTGCAATACCTTCTGCACGGCGGCGAGGCTCATGCGGCCGGGCACAAGGTCTTCCACGACCCTGGGTTGAGTCCTTGCAACGACGTCGAGGAGCGTCTGGGTCTCCTGACGGCCCAGAAGCTCATGCGCATGGGCCGTTATCATGCCGGTTATGTGGGTCGCTATGACCGCGGCATGACTCACCACGGTATATCCCTGATTGCGGGCGCGCTCAGCATACTGGTCCTTTATCCATATAGACGGCAGACCGAAGGCCGGGTCCACGGTGCTCACGCCCTCGAGCGGCCTGTCCTTTCTCGCGTTACCCGGGTCGACCGCAAGCGAGTGTCCGCTCATCAACCTGCCTCCGGCCGCCTCGACGCCGCGTATTGACAGGCGGTATTCAGTCGGCTTGAGTTTCAGGTTATCCCTTATGCGGATGGACGGAACGGCAAGCCCAGCCTCTACCGCGAACTGGCGGCGTATCGCAGCCACCCGCTCGAGCAACTCGCCCTGAGCGTCAGGGTCTATGAGCGGAATCAGGTTATAACCGACGTCGAGCCCGAGGGCGTCAACAAGGCCCGCCTCCTCAACCTGCCCCGGCAGCGGCGAAGGCGGCAATGGAGCGCGCTGCGATACTGCGGCCGCGGCGCCAGAGCGCTTTGCCGCCCTGTGAACGAGGTAGCCGGCCCCGGCCGTGACCGCGCCCATCAAAAAGAAGGCCGTGTGCGCAAAACCCGGTATAAGCCCGAACGCGAAGATGATGGCGGACGCTATGAATATCGGTCTGGAAAAAACGGTAAACTGACGGCCGAGGCTCTCGCTCAATCCGGCCCCGCTGTTGACGTGCGAGACGACGAGGCCAGCGGCAGTCGATACGATGAGCGCGGGTATCTGCGCGACAAGACCGTCGCCTATGGTAAGGAGCGTGTACGCGCGCGCGGCCTCGGCTATGGGAAGGCCGTGCTGGAATACGCCTATGATAAGCCCGCCCGTGATATTGAGTATAGTTATGAGGATGCAGGCCACGGCGTCCCCGCGCACGAACTTGCTTGCGCCGTCCATGGCCCCGTAAAAATCCGCCTCGCGCGCCACAAGGGCGCGGCGGCTGCGCGCCTCGGCCCCGTCTATGAGGCCCGCGTTCATATCGGCGTCTATCGCAAGCTGTTTTCCGGGCATGGCGTCGAGGGTGAAGCGCGCCGCAACCTCGGCAATCCTGCCCGCGCCTTTCGTTATGACGACAAAGTTTATTATGACGAGTATGAGAAAGACGACCAGACCGACGGCGTAGTTGCCACCGACGACGAACGAACCGAAGGAGCGTATGACCTCGCCGGCGGCGCCGGGGCCTTCGGCCCCGTGAAGGAGTATCAGCCGGGTGGCGGCGACGTTAAGCCCGAGACGCAGCAAGGTGGCCAGTAGCAGAACCGCCGGAAGCGTTGCGAAATCTATCGGCCGCCTGACGTAGACCGCAAGCAGCAGGATGAGCAAAGACGCCGTGATGCTGAAGGCGAGGAGGATATCGAGCAGGAACGGCGGTATCGGCAGTATCATCACTATGAGGATGCCTACAACGCCCGCGGGTAGCACAAAGTCATACCCCTTCGTTATCCTGAATATCTTTTCAATTGAGACCGCCATAAAGACTCCTTGCCTGCGTAAGCCGCGTAGGTATGTTTATAAGGGAGGTCGGATGTGGGACGTGGGGTGTGGGGAGTGGTAAAGACTTTACTGCCTCCCACCTCCCACATCCCACATCCCACTTCCTACCTTCCGCCTCGTCCAATCGCCTCTGCCTGCGCCTTTCTTATCCGAGCGCGCACCGCCGGGTCGCCTTCAGCCTCAGCCGACTCAGCCTTAAGTTCCGCCCTTGATACCATGATACTGCGCTCGAAGAGCCACCTCTCGTACGCATAGTCGATTACCGCGACGGCAAGAAGCGCCCATAGGACGCCGGTCATCATCGTAAAAACCGACCTTGCCATGAAACCTGCGGCAGTTACGGCGTCCATGCTTGCCATGACCGGCAGGAGCGGGGCTTGCGATACCGCGCCAGCGTATACGGCATATCCGAGGAGCGAGAGCTTTACCGCCGTCTTTAGCGCGCCAACCCCGGTCCCTGCCGGGAAGAGCCTTCTCAGGTTCTCAAACGGGTTGAGCCTTGCGGCTTGAGGCCGAAGCCGCCCGGTCGAGACGAAACCCGACTGAACCGCCTGAGAGAGAAACCCCGCAACAGGCAGGGCCGCCAGCGGCGCAATCAAATAGACGAAGGCGAAAGACCCGGCCCTCAAAACCGTCGTTGCGTCGGCAAGGCCCATGCCGCCGGGGTGAAGCGCCGCGGCCTTGAAAGAACGCTGCATAAACCCTGCCGCGCCCATAAGGCCCCATGCGCCCGCGTAATACAGGACGACGACGCCCGCGAGCGTGATGAAGAAAAGCCCTGCCTCGCGCGATACGGCCGCCCTGCCCTCCAGCCGCGCGCGCTCGCGGCTGCGCTCGGTCGGCGGCTCAGTGCGTTCACCGTCATATCCATAGACCTCTTCAGACGGCATGGCGCATATCCATTATAAGCATATTGACGTTGTCAAAGCCCGCATCAAAGACCGAGCGCATCGCAACCTCCATGGAAGGGAGCGAGAGCAGGATTACGAATAGACCGGCCAGCGCGGCCGCGGCAAATGAAATCGTCAGACCGTCCATGCCCGGGGCCGAGCGCGCGACAAGACCGCAGGCAGCGTTGACAAAGATTCCAGTAGCGAGCACCGGGCCAGCGAGCTTCAAGGCCACGGCAAATAACTGCGCCGAGATAACGACGGCATGTTCCATGAACCCCGGGGTCAGGCTCGCCCTGCCCGCGGGCAGGAATTGAAAACTTCTGCTCAGGGCCTCTATTACCATGAGATGCCCGTTGACGCTCAGAAAGACGAGCACCGCAAAGACGGTGAAGAACTCCGGCACACCGGCCGTCGGCGCCCGGCCTGCGGGATCGTACATCGCGCCTATGCCGTAAGAGACCCCGGCAGCCGCCACCTGACCGGCATAGGCGACGCCCACAAATATCATCCTCACGCCAAGACCGATAATCAGGCCCGTTACCGCCTCCGTGATAACGCCGCTGACAAGGACGGAGACGGCGCCGGGTTCTGCCGCGCCCTGCATGAGCGGGGCCGTCAAGAGCGCAAGGACAACGGCTAAGGCTGCCTTAATGCGCGCGGGCACATGAGCGTCCCCGAATACCGGCGCGCTGAAGACCACACCGCCCGTTCGTGCAAGTGCATATATAAAGGCCGCCGGATTCGCGCCCATGAGTTGCATGAATTCCATCGTATTATCAATCATCATCCCTCGCATCAGTTGAACCACTCGAAACCGCAGTTCAGGGCTTAAACTTCCCCCTTTGAAAAAGGCGCCAAAGACATAACGTTAGCGCACACGGCGCCAAAGACATAACGTTAGCGCACACGAGCGCACACGGGGGCGGATATCCACGCCAAGCGGCGTGGGTCGTGGGGATTTGCCATGATAGATGCAGGCCTGAAGGCCTGCGCTACATGGCCTGCGCTACTTTATATAATTCGGTATCTCGGTGAATATCCGCGTTGTAAAGACGGTCATCACGTCGAGCATCCACGGCAGCGTCAGGAGAAAGACGGCAAAGACCGCCAACAACTTGGGCACAAACGAGATGGTCGTCTCATGCACCTGCGTGACCGTCTGAATGACACCCGTGATTATCGCCGCAAGAAGGGCCGCGCCAACGAGCGGCAAGGCAAGCATCAAGGCCGTGCGCATGGCCTCCTGGCCTATGGTCGTGACGATATCGGGCGTCATCGTTTCGGGTCCTCAGTTAAAGCTCTGCACGAGCGAGCCTACTATCAGATACCAGCCGTCAACAAGCACAAAGAGGAGCAGCTTGAACGGCAGGGATACGACCGGCGGCGGCAGCATCACCATGCCGAGCGACATAAGCACGCTTGCCGCCACCATGTCGATGATAAGAAACGGTATGTAGATGAGAAAACCTATCTGAAAGGCGGCCTTCAACTCGCCCGTTATAAAGGCAGGGACGATAGTCAGCGTGGGCAGCGACTCGCGCTTGACGCCCGCATCCGCCTTCGAGAGCCTTGCGAAAAGCTCCAGGTCCTTGTCCTTCGTATTCTTGAGCATGAACTCGCGCAGCGGCCCTACCCCCTTTTCAAGGGCGGCCTCGGAACCGAGACGGCCGTCCATGTAAGGCCTGAAAGCCGCGTCGTTTATCCGCGTTATGAGCGGCGACATGATAAATAAGGTTAAAAATAGCGCGAACCCGACGATAATCTGATTTGCGGGCGCGTTCTGTATCCCGAGCGCCTGCCTGAGTATGGAAAAGACGACGACTATTCTCGTAAACGAGGTCATCATGAGGATAAGCGCAGGGGTGACCGACAGGACGGTCACGAGCAGGACTATCTGCACGAGCGAGGCCGTGCCTGAGGCGCCCGGGCCGAGCGTGACGGAGATATTGGCCCCGGCCTGCGCAGTCCGGGCCGCGGCTGGCGCGGCATAACCGCAGAATAAAACGGCCATGACAACGACAAGACAGATGATAGACGTATATCTCTTCATTTCCAGCTTCACCTGAAGTGCCTGAACAGACCCCTGTGGCCCGCTCCGCCGAGCCTCTTCAACTCTTCGGCCGCATCGCCGTCTTCTATCTTCGTAACCAGATTGACCGAGGTCGGCGTAACGCCGAGGACGAGCACCGTGCCTGCCACGTCAACTACTGTAAGGCTCTTTTTGTAATCGAGCGGATATACGCTCAAGACCCTTACAGGCTCGGCCTGTTGCGCGCCGCGGCGGCCAAAGCGCTTCATAAAGGCCTTCAGGCCGTAGAGAAAGATGGCCAGCAGGGCCAGCACGACGGCCAGCGAAAAGACCGCCTTGAAGAGCATATACGCGTATGAGCCGTTCATCTCAACCTCTGCGCGCGCTCCGGCGCGCTTACAACCTCTGTGAGCCTGATGCCGAACCGCTCGTTCACCACAACCGCCTCGCCCCGGGCCACGAGCTTGCCGTTGACAAAGACATCCATCGGCTCGCCAACGGGCTTATCGAGTTCCACGACCGACTCCTTTGCCAGCCCCAGAAACTCGCGCACAGTCATCCGCGCCCTGCCAATCTCAACGGATACGGTAACCGGTATGTCGAGGAGCATCTCCAGATTGGGCGTATCCGCACCCTGCCCATGCAGCGCCCCCGCCCCGCTTGAGGCGGCTACGGGAGCTCCCGCGCCGGAATCATCCTGAACGTCCTTCATATCGATATCCCCGTCTCTCATAACGCCTGCCCTATCAGGCTGCTGTTTGGCAGTTCGCCAAAGGCGAACCTTTAAATGGAAACTACCTTACCAACAAGAGCGTAGCTCTTCAAAAGTCCATCTGCTTCGTTGTCCGACCCACGCCA
>JACRNO010000082.1 GCA_016234855.1 Deltaproteobacteria bacterium
GGACGGGTCGTCGGTCTTCCATTCCTCGGTCTTTATGCCGTTGGTCGTCGCGCTCTTTATAAGGGAGCCTTCCATTACGGTCGTGTAATCGTCCGGCAAAGAGATGGCGGCGTCATAGACTGCCATGACGCCTTCTTCACGTGGAAACCATGCGCTGTCCGATGGGAGGAAGACGCCCTCTTCGCCGATTACCCCGTCGTCCACAAAGGCCACCCCGCGCTTTATCTTCTCCCTTGCGGCGGAGACGGGTGAAAATGACCCGTGAAAGCCGACTTCTATTGTAACGGGCGCGCCCTGGACGTCCTTAGGCAATGCAGGCAGTGTGATGACGGCCTCGGTAAGCCCCTTTGAGGCGGAGTCTTTGACGATGACCTTCAGGCGCCTGCCTTCGACCGTGGCCGTGTCAATGGACGAGCCTTGCCGGATGACGAGGGTCAGGCTCTTTGGACGGCTGTTCAGGGTGATTGAATCCCTGCCCTTGACTGTGAGGTTGGATATGTCAACGGATATGGATATCTTATGGCTGGCCGGTTGCGGCTGGACTGTTGAGGCCGCCGCAAGCGACGTCTGTGTCTGAGTTGATATGCTTATGAGGACGGCCCCTGCAAGTATAATGACCCTGAATAGAAGATGCATCATTTATCTCCACGGGGTTGACTTGAGAGCCTATAGGCGATATTCTCAAGAATACTTCTTTAAAGATACCATATTATCGGTAAACGGTCTACAGTATGGCGTATAATCTAACTATATTAACCCGGTCTTAATATGATTGATGTATAATGACGTTGAAGGCGGCGGCATCTGGAGAATGTCTGACCTGACAAAAAAGGAGGGGACATGGCCTACAAGATGCGCATAAGGGAGAGCAGGAACTTCTATAAGGAGATGTTCGACGAGGAGGTCTCCCAGGGTTTTGAGGATATAGGGGCCCACTACAGGAACGCGGCGGCCGCCCTTGCAGACGGTGTTTATCTGAGTAACGGCAATCTTTTTTTCTTTTCCAACGGAAGGGCTTATAAGGCAAGCGAATTGTGACATGGCGGATTTTCTTGATGCAACGAAGAGGCCGGGCCGCAGCCCGGCCTCTTCGTTTTCCGGCCTTGCCGCGTTGTTTCTCATGGCGGCAGGGCATGTAATCAGGCCCATCGGCTCTCAGGCGCGCCAGGCGGCCTAAGGACGGATGAGACGGGAAAAGGCGAACGCGGGGGCCCGGTTCAAATGGAAAGAGCCGTGCCTGCCTGAGCGTTTGCCGCTCCTGCAGTGCCGGTTCGACGGGCTGCCTGAGACTTGCCGCGCTATTTTAAGGTTTAAGTCGGATTGCCGTGTCTTTGATAGTAAGAAAAAGATGGTTGGGGGGCCAGGATTCGAACCTGGATAAACAGGTTCAGAACCTGTTGTCCTGCCGTTAGACGATCCCCCATCAGGCCGGAATGTATTTTCGCCCTATAATATAATAAATCCCGCATAGCCAAGTCAAGCAAATTATGTTGACAAGCGCAAATCAGTTCTTGTATACTTTAAGGTCTTTAGTATTGTAATATATGCCATGAAGATATATGAAGATAAAGATACACGATATAACGGACGCGGGGTTGAGTCTGGATGTAGCCGAAGAAGGTAATGTTATCGGAGGGTTGGCCGGATCCCTTGATTTCGTCTTCAAGACCCCGGTCAAGGCGCGCTTTGACCTGACGCGCACAGGCCGCGAGATTCAGGTCATAGGTTCCATGAGGGCCGGTCTGGGGGTCGTCTGCAGCAGGTGTCTAAAGCCTTTTGATTACGAGTTCGAGTCGGATTTTCAGATATTCTACAGTCTCGGAGCGGAGCCGGAGCGCGAAAAGGAGCTTACCGCCGCTGACGTGGACGTCAACTATATCACAGGCGAGGACCTCGATACGACCGAAATGCTCCTTGCCCAACTTGCGCTTGACGTTCCGGTAAAACCGTTATGCAGACAGGACTGTCCCGGACTTTGCGCAAAGTGCGGGGCGGACCTCAACGCCGGGCCGTGTTCCTGTCCGGTAGAAGATAAGCACGAATCAAAGTTTGCAAAACTCAAGGATTTTAAGGTAAAGTAAAGGTTGCCGGGCGCTATCCCGGTGTTATAATGCATGGCATGGGGAGGCTGGCCGCCCCTCGTGCATTGAGGCGGGTCCGGCGTAATTAGTCTTATGCCGTTCGCCTCAGGTTTGCGGCTAGGCCGCTTGCCGGTTCCGTATAAAACAAAGAGAGGTAAAGAGAGATGCCGAACCCGAAGAAGAGACATTCAAGGTGCAAGAGGATGCAGAGAAGAAGCCATGACGCGCTTACCGCGCCGGCGCTTTCAACCTGTCCGCAGTGCGGCGAGTCGAAGCAGCCGCACCACGTCTGCCCGCATTGCGGCACGTATCGCGGCATGCAGGTCCTGAAGAAGAAAGACGAAGCCGTCTAACAGGTTGCGGAAGAACTCAAAGCTTGTTCAGCCTGCTAAGGTCAATCGAACGATGTTGCGGCGCTTATGCCACGGTTCCTGAGTCGTGCGGGTATGGGGCCGTACGCCGTATCTACTGGTTTTGCGCGGTCGCTTAGGAGCGTATTTGCCGTAAGCCGCGCAACGCCCGGCGGCGTCCGGTCTGAAATATCCCGGCCTCACAGGACGCTATCCCCCGGATATAAAGGTTTATGAAGATTGCAGTAGACGCGATGGGCGGCGATCATGCCCCCGGGGTTGTTGTCGAAGGGGCCATCATGGCCGCCAAGGCACACGACCTTTCCATCATACTCGTAGGCGACAATGAGCGTGTCAATGCCGAGTTGAAGAAGCATGGCTGCAAAGACAAGCGCATATCCGTCGTTCACGCCTCGCAGGTCGTCCTTATGGACGAATCCCCGGCGCAAGCCATACGCAAGAAAAAGGACTCATCGCTCAAGGTCTGTTTCGACCTGGTAAAGGCCGGTACGGCGGGCGCCGTCGTCAGCGCCGGGAATTCCGGCGCGGCCATGGCCGCCGGCATGTTCCTCTTCAAGAAGATAAAGGGCGTGGACCGTCCGGCCATCGCCGTGGCGGTGCCCACGAAGAAAGGCCCGGCGGTGGTGCTCGACGTCGGCGGCAACGTCGACTGCAAGGCCGCGCATCTGGCGCAGTTCGCCGTGATGGGCTCGGTCTATGCGCGCTGCGTCCTGAAGATAAACAATCCGCGCGTCGGAATCCTGTCCAACGGGGAGGAGGAGGCCAAGGGCACTGACCTTACCCGCGAGGCGCACGCCATTCTCAAGAAGACCTCCCTTAACTATATAGGGTATATCGAGGGGCGCGACGTATTCCACGGCGACGTCGACGTGATAGTCACCGACGGTTTCGTCGGCAACGTCCTCCTCAAGCTCACCGAAGGGCTTATCGAGGCGTTCACATCCATGCTCAAGGACGAGATAATGGCGTCTTTGCCGTCGAAGGTCGGCTATATGCTGGCCAAGGGCGCATTTGCCAGGCTCAAGAAGAAGGTGGATTATTCTGAATACGGCGGCGCGCCGCTTCTGGGACTTAACGGCGTGTGCATCATAAGCCACGGCAGGTCCAATGCAAAGGCCATGAAGAACGCGATATGCAGAGCGCATGAATTTGCCACGAACAGGGTCAACGAGCATCTCGCTCAGCAGATAACCGGGGACGCCGCCATGGACGCCGCGGCGCTGACCGATGCTGCGGCTGAAGGGGGCTAAAGGCGTCATGCTTCGTTCACGGATAATCGGCACCGGCTCTTATGCGCCGAAGAAGGTCGTCACCAACCGCGACCTCGAACGCATGGTCGAGACCTCGGACGAGTGGATAGCCTCCCGCACCGGTATCAGCGAGAGGCGCGTAGCCGATGGCGAGAACGCCTCGGAGATGGCCGCTAAGTCCGGCAAGGCCGCGCTCAGGGCCGCCGGCGTCTCGCCCAAGGATATCGATCTCGTCGTCGTCGGGACGGTGACCTCGCAGATGATATTCCCGTCCACCGCGTGCTTTGTCCAGGCCGCGCTCGGCATACGCGCGGGCACGCCCGCCTTTGACGTATCCGCCGCGTGTTCGGGTTTTCTCTACGCCCTCGATGTCGCTGACAAATACGTCAGGTCCGGCGCGGCCAAGAAGGCGCTTGTCATCGGCGTCGACGTCTTTTCACGCATCATAGATTGGTCTGACAGGGGCACATGCGTCCTTTTCGGCGACGGCGCGGGCGCCGTCGTTATCTCGGCTGAGAAGGGCAGTCACGGCGTCCTGTCGAGCAACATCCACTCGGACGGCCGTTACTGGGATATGCTCTATGCCCCCGGAAGCGCGCGCTCAAACCCGTTTGAGAAGACGGAATGCGCGAGCGGTTTTCTCAAGATGAACGGCAACGAGACCTTCAAGATCGCCGTGCGCACGATGGGGGGCGCAATCACCGAGGCGCTCGAGGGCGCCAACCTCAGGCCGGACGACATATCGCTGCTTATCCCGCATCAGGCCAACTTGAGGATAATAACCGCCATCCGCGACAGGCTCAAGCTTTCCGACGACCGCGTATTTACGAACCTCGACAGATACGGCAATACGTCCGCCGGGTCCATACCGCTTGCGCTTGACGAGGCCGTGGCCGCTGGAAAGGTCTCGGCCGGGGATATCATAGTCTTTGTCGCGTTCGGCGGCGGACTCACCTGGGCGAGCGCGGCCGTGAGATGGTAGATGCGGGCGTTGCGGGCCTTGTGCGCTTTGCGGGATTTTTTCCGAAAAACTTCCGGTCTATGGCGGGAATAGAGTTTAACGGCGGACAGGATGCCAGGCTGGCCTGATTTTGCGTCCTCTGTCTTTTGCCTCATGTGTCCGGCAGTTGCCGTATTTATCGCGTTTATATCAAAAGAACTTGGACTTTCGTGGCTTATTAAACTATCATGACTAAATTCGCCATAGTATTCCCTGGACAGGGTTCTCAATTCGTAGGCATGGGCAGGGGCCTTTCCGAGGCTTATCCTGTCGCCGCGCGCGCGTTTGAAGAGGCCAATGACGCCCTCGGGTTCGACCTTGGCGCAATCGCCTTTGGCGGGCCCGCTGCCGAGCTTGACAGGACCGAGTATACCCAGCCGGCGCTCCTTGCCGCCTCGATTGCGGCGCTGCGTGTCTTGAACGAGCGCGCCCCGGTCGTGCCTGACTTCTACGCCGGGCATAGCCTTGGCGAGTATACGGCCCTTGTCGCTGCCGGCGCAATCGCGTTCAAGGACGCCGTGCGCATCGTGCATCTGCGCGGCAGGTTCATGCAGGAGGCCGTGCCCGCGGGCTTCGGCAGGATGTGCGCAGTCATCGGGCTTGATATCGACGAGGTTGCCTCCGTTTGCGCAGCCGCCTCGACCGGGGAGTCAGTTGCGGTGCCCGCGAATATCAACAGCCCGCAGCAGATAGTCATCTCCGGCCATGCGGCCGCCGTTGACAGGGCCGCCGGGCTTGCCAAAGAGAAGGGCGCGAAGCGCGTCATTGTCCTTCAGGTGAGCGCGCCGTCTCACTCGCCGCTTATGGAGAGCGCGGCGCTGCGCCTTGGCGAAGAGCTCGCCGGGATTGCATGGTCGCCTTTTGCCGTGCCGGTGGTCTCGAACGTGGAGGCCGAATCCATGAGGGACGCGGCCGCCGTAAAGGGGCTTCTCATGAGGCAGCTTACCTCGCCGGTCAGGTGGGTGGATGTAATCAGGAAGATGAGGGCCGACGGGGTCGGGCGCATATTGGAGGCAGGGCCGGGCAAGGTGCTCACGGGCCTTATAAAGCGCATTGAGCCGGATATCGTCACCTTTAATATGGGCGAGCCGGCTGACGTGGAAAAGGCGGTTGAGGCGATGAGCTGCGGGCGGTAATGTCTATGTAGCGTAGTCTTTGTAGCGCAGACCTTCAGGTCTGCTTCATATCATGGCAAATCCCCCCACCCCTTTTTTCAAAGGGGGGAGTTTGAGCCCTGAGCTACGCAAGACGGCGTTGTTTCATGGATTTCTTATTTTTCAACATTGTACAAACCGGAGGTTATCATGTTGCTTTCAGGCAGGGTGGCGCTCGTCACGGGCGCGGGGCAGGGCATAGGCAAGGCAATAGCATTGAAGCTGGCGTCGTGGGGCGCGGATATCGCGGTCGTTGACGTAAACCTTGACTCCGCCGAGCAGACGGCCAAAGAGGTCAAGGCAATGGACAGGCGCGCGATGGCCATGAAGGTCGATGTCGTATCGGTCAAGGAGACCGAGGATATGGCCGAGAAGGTCTTCAAGGACTTCGAGGGCCTGCATATCCTCGTCAACAACGCCGGGATTACGCGCGACGGACTCATACTCAGGATGAAGGAAGAGGACTGGGACGCGGTTCTCAACGTCAACCTCAAGGGCACCTTCAACTGCACAAAGGCCTCTCTCAAGTACATGAGCAAGGTCAGGTGGGGCAGGATTATCAATATCTCGTCGGTCGTCGGGGAGTTGGGCAACGCCGGCCAGGTCAACTACGCCGCAAGCAAGGCAGGCGTCATAGGGTTGACCAAGAGCATAGCGCGCGAATTCTCCGGCAGGAATATAACATGCAACGCAATCGCCCCCGGCTATATCGAAACGGCCATGACGGCCGCGCTCCCGGAAAAGGTCAAGGAGGAGATAATAGCCAAGATACCGCTCGGCAGGCTCGGCGGGCCTAACGACATAGCCGAGGCCGTGCTCTTCCTGGCGTCGAACGCGGGCGGGTATATCACCGGGCACGTCCTTGACGTAAGCGGCGGTATGGCCATGTAACCGGTCTTTGCCCGGGTCCTGCAACCTGTTATCGGTTGCCGGTTATCCGTTATCAGCAAGGACAGGATTGTTTTACATAATGACCGATAACCGGCAACTGATAACCGATTTAATTGACACGGCCGCATATTTGATGTTATAGGTATATGATATGCTGATGCTGGCGCCAGTCTCTTGGCGGGGCGCCGCAAGCCGGTGGTTTTCAGCGTCATGGATTACCGGCGCAGACCAACCGGGTAAAATCAAAATTTTCTATCTCAGGAGGTTTTTCGATGTCTTCGCTTGAAAATAAGGTGAAAAAGATTATCATGGAGCAGCTCGACGTGACCGAGGAGGAGATTACCAACACCGCCACCTTTGTCGACGACCTTGGCGCGGATTCTCTCGACATGGTCGAGATGGTCATGGCGTTTGAAGAAGAGTTTGCCATCGAGATACCTGACGAGGATGCCGAGAAGATAAAGACCGTCCAGGACTCCGTCGACTACCTGCAGAAGAAGACCGCGAAGTAATCCGGCCATGCGTTGTCTGCGCGGGCCGTTCTTCCTGGCACAGCAATGGCGCTTGCATACTATCAGGCGGACTGCCGTTTGTCAGTCGCGCGTTCAATAATCGGGCTGATAACCGGTAGTTTGTTTTAGTCCGCTCAGGTCCGTGGATTCCGCAGCGCGCCCTGTCTGACAGGTGATGCGCGGCATGTTGAAAAGAGATAACGGTCGCGTGGAGTTGGAGACGTCCGGTCACAAGGCGCTAAAAGCATTACGTTAGCGCACAAGGCGCGGGGGTTGCGCCGATAACCAACAACAGAAGATTGAATCGATATGAGAAGGGTAGCGGTAACAGGTCTTGGTCTCATAAGCCCGCTTGGCAGCGGTGTTGAAGCCTCATGGGCCGGCGCGAAGGAAGGGCGCTCAGGCATAGGGGCTATAACGCGTTTCGACCCGGCGGCCTTATCCGTGCGCATCGCGGGCGAGGTAAAGGGCTTTGACCCTCTTGCGTGGGGCGCGATAGACAAGAAAGAGGTCAAGAAGATGGACCTCTTCATCCAGTACGCCATGTGCGCGGCCATCCCGGCCTTTGCCGACTCCGGTCTCGTTATCACCGAGGAGAACGCCGAGCGCGTGGGCGTCTACATAGGCGCGGGCATAGGCGGGCTTTCGGCAATCGAGAATTGGCACAGCGTATTGATGGACAAAGGGCCGGACAGGGTGACCCCGTTCTTCATCCCCATGGTCATCATCAACCTTGCATCGGGCCAGGTCTCCATCAAGACCGGCGCAAAGGGGCCGAACAGCTGCGCGGTCACCGCTTGCGCAACCGGCACGCATTCCATAGGCGACGCATACAGGCTCATACAGCACGGATACGCCGACGCGATGATAGCGGGCGGCACCGAGTCCACCATCACTCCCCTTTGTGTGGCCGGGTTCAACGCGATGAAGGCCCTGTCCACCCGTAACGGCGAGCCGCTCAGGGCCAGCAGGCCTTTTGACAAGGACAGGGACGGTTTTGTCATAGGCGAGGGCAGCGGCGTGGTCGTCCTCGAAGAGATGGAATCGGCAAAGAAGCGCGGCGCGCGCATATACGCCGAGGTCGCCGGTTATGCCATGAACTCGGACGCCTATCACATGACCACGCCTTCGCCGGACGGAATCGGCGCCGGCCGCTGCATAGAGCTTGCCCTCAAGGACTCCGGCCTTAACAAGGAAGATATCGGCTACATAAACGCGCACGGCACCTCCACCTATTATAACGACCTCTACGAGACCATGGCCATCAAGCGGGTCTTCGCAGACCACGCAAAGCGTCTTGCGGTAAGCTCCACCAAGTCGATGACCGGGCATCTGCTCGGGGCGGCAGGCGGGGTGGAGGCGGTCTTCAGCGTCCTTGCCCTCCATGACGGCGTCCTGCCCCCGACTATCAACTATGAGACCCCTGACCCGGAGTGCGACCTTGATTACGTGCCTAACGTGGCGCGTCAGAAACAGGTGGAGGCCGTCATGTCCAACTCCTTCGGTTTCGGCGGCACGAACGCCGTGCTCGTATTCAAGCGGTTCAAGGGCTGAGTCCTGCGTTCTTGCGCGCAGTCAGGAGTTTCCGTGGCGTCAGGAGTTTCCTCCTGACGGCGCTATACTGGGCAGGTGGCGGGAGGAAACTCCCGCCAACACATCAAAAGTAGGCCCCATTGGTTAGGGTTTGCATAAAAGACAAAAAAGAGTCATAATAAACTGGTGGATGGCCTGCCAGAGACCGGCGCGAGCCGGTAGATTTTTTTCCGGTTTTAATGATGGGCGCGGGACTGAGAACGGCGTGTCGCCTGTCGTCTGTCGCCATTGCCCGGCACGGGTTTTGAACGGGCGCGAATGACCGAGGGATATATGGGAAGATTAGCCATAGCCAGCGACCACGCGGGCAGAGAACTGAAAGAAGACCTCAAGGCATATCTGACCGAGCTCGGCGTCGAGTACGTTGACATGGGCGTCAATAGCGACGCCTCGGTCGATTACCCGGATTACGGCAGTCCGGTGGCCGAGAAGGTCTCCTCAGGCGAGGCTGAAAAGGGCGTGCTCATCTGCGGCACGGGCATCGGCATGTCAATACTCGCCAACAAATACAGGGGCGTGCGCGCTGCGCTCGTTTCCGACGTATTTACCGCGCGCCTTTCGCGCGAACATAACGACGCGAACATACTCGTCATAGGCGGCAGGGTGGTCGGCAAGGGCCTTGCCCGTGAAATGTTGAAGATATGGCTTGAGACACGCTTCGAGGGAGGCCGTCACCAGAAGCGCCTCGATAAGATTACCGAGGTGGAGCGCAAGGTCAACGGGCGATAGGGCCCGGTTATCGGTGGATGGTTATCAGTTGTCAGTAAAAACATCTCCTTGCCGATAACCGATAACCTATAACGGGTAACAGATAACAGATACAACGGAGGCTGCATAACATGTCAGGCGCAAGACCATTCAGTAACTTAAAGGCGTTCGACCCGGAGATATACGAGGCCATAAGGCTTGAGACCGAGCGTCAGGAATTCAAGCTCGAGCTTATCGCGTCCGAAAATCTCGTAAGCCAGGAGGTCATGGAGGCGCAGGGCAGCGTCATGACCAACAAGTACGCAGAGGGCTATCCCGGCAAGCGTTACTACGGCGGGTGCGAGTTCGTGGACGTGGCCGAGCGGCTCGCCATAGAGCGCGCAAAGGCGCTCTTCGGCTGCGACCATGTAAACGTCCAGCCGCACTCCGGCTCGCAGGCCAATATGGCCGTATATCTCTCGGTCTTGAAGCACGGGGATACCGTCCTCGGCATGAACCTCTCCCACGGAGGGCATCTTACGCACGGAAGCCCGGTCAACTTCTCCGGCCTTTTTTATAATATCGTCCCATACGGCGTGCGCAAGGACGACCAGCGCATCGACATGACGCAGGTGCGCGAGCTTGCGAAGGCGCACAGGCCGAAGATGATAGTCATCGGCGCAAGCGCCTACCCCAGGATAATCGACTTTAAGGCCTTCCGCGAGATAGCCGACGAGGTTGGCGCGCTCATCATGGTCGATATCGCCCACATCGCTGGGCTTATCGCCACCGGGCTTCATCCGAGCCCGGTCAATCTGGCGGAGTTCGTCACCACCACCACGCACAAGACCCTCAGGGGGCCGCGCGGCGGCATGATAATGTGCCGCGAGGCGTATGCAAAAGGCGTTGATAAGCTCATCTTCCCGGGCATACAGGGCGGCCCGCTCATGCACGTCATAGCGGCCAAGGCCGTGGCCTTCAGAGAGGCGTTACAGCCGTCTTTCAAGGAGTATCAGACTCAGGTGGTGGCAAACGCAAAGGTGCTGGCCGAAGAGTTGATGGGCAGAGGTTACGACCTCGTCTCCGGCGGCACGGACAACCACCTGATGCTTATAGACCTTACCAAAAAGGATATAACCGGCAAAGAGGCTGAAGAGGCCCTTGTCCGCGCCGGCATTACCGTCAACAAGAATACCGTCCCGTTCGAGACCCGCTCGCCGTTTGTCACCAGTGGCGTGCGCATCGGCACGCCCGCGGCAACGACCAAGGGCATGAAAGAGGCGGAGATGAAGACCATCGCGGCCCTTATCGACAGGGCTGTTCAGGGCCGCGTTGACGAGGCCGTCCTTGCAGCCGTAAAGGAAGACGTGCGCGGACTGTGTGCAAGGTTTCCTTTTTATAACAGACCGGCTAAGGTTAAGGTTGGAGTTTGACCCGATAGCCGCATTTTGCCGCTCTTTACGCCTGCCGGGTCATCCGGCAGGCGTTTTTTTTGCCGTTCCTTGCTAATCATGTCAAAATCTGCTATCGTCCTTTGGGTCTATCAGCGATTATATATGGTATAATCTGAATTGTATGAATTATATTCTGACCTTCGGCTCGGTTCATCGCGTATTGCAGGCCGAGGCCTTCTTAAATGACGCAGGCGTCGTCTTCAGGCTCATCCCCGCGCCCAAGGCGCTGGCGAAGTTATGCGACCTTGTCATCTCAGTTGACGAGGCCGGGCTTGCGGCCGCAAGCGCCGCCCTTTCAGCGGCCGGGTTTCTGCCCAGGA
>JACRNO010000003.1 GCA_016234855.1 Deltaproteobacteria bacterium
GCTGCACAAACATACTTTTTATTTGCACTTGAAAGAAACGGAATTCCGTTTCAATCATAGATGCGGTAACATGTATTTGGAACTGTTAAAACAGTTCCGAAAGACGCCCCTATAACCAACCTTTGCTTCCTAAGACCCTTGTAAAAGAGGCGCGGGTCGGATTACCAGCCTCCAACATCCTGCCCCCTGTCACAAGCCGTCTTTACCCTATGTTGAGTTTCTCTTCCTTGAAAGGCTCGTTATCTTCATCGAATATCCAGCACTTGGAAGAAGCGGCCTTGCCGGACTTGACGGAAACGATGAGATACGAATATCCAAGCTGGCCCCACTCCCTGTCAAAGTCTGACGGCCTGTCCGGATGGTCGGGGTGCGAGTGATAAAAGCCCATGATATCGAGCCCCTGGGCGCGGCACTGCCTGTCAACGGCGTAGATTTCCTTAGGGTCGATTATATACCTGTCCCTGGCGCGCTCGGCGTTCACGTTGCTTGCGCGCTCCGAGGAAAAGACGCGTTTGTCCTTCTGAGCGCTGCCGATGAGTATGCCGCAGCATTCATTCGGATACGACTCCTCGGCGTGCCTTATAATCTCGTCGTATGCGGGCTTTTGTATATGCAGTACCGACTTGTTCTTGAAAAACATTTAAAGTCCTCCTCAATCCATCTGTTGTAAAGGAAGGAGTCTAAATCCTCCTTTTTTTTCAAAAAGAGACCTTTGCATAACTACCTTTGATTTTGACGTAAGTTTTTATAGAGACTGGATTCCCGCTTAAAACGCGCGGGAATGACGATTCCAGGGAGCTTTGTCCGTCATTCCCAAGGCTTTTATCGGGAATCCAGTCTTTAATATCAGTTTTCATCTGCTTGGCATCCTTATTCAGAATTCAGACTTATGTAGCGCAGGCCTTCAGGCCTGCGTCTTTGTCGCACCGTTCGCTAACGAATAGCAGGGCTAAAGCCCTGCGCTACGCGCACCGTGTGCTTCTTTTCTTGAGAAAACACAGTTATGCAAAGGTCCCCTTTTCTAAAGGCGGTAGTCAAAGTTGATGAAAGGCATCAGACCGTCTCAAGCTCCCACAGTCGGGTGGAGAGGTACTTGTCCCCGAAGTCCGGGAAGATGACGACAATAAGCCCGCTCTTCAGTTTCTTTGCGACCTCGAATGCGCCCCACATGGCCGCGCCTGACGATTGGCCGACGAGCAGGCCTTCCTCGCGCGCAAGCCTCTTCGCCATATCGTAAGAGGCTTCAGTCGGGGCGCCGACCTTGGAGTCGAGTTCATCCTCGTGATATATGCCCGGCACTATGGACGATTCCATGTGCTTCAGGCCTTCAAGCCCGTGGAACGCGGTGTCAGGCTCCACGGCGACGACCTGAATGGCCTTATTCGCCTCTTTAAGCCTCCTGCCCGTGCCCATGATCGTCCCGCCGGTGCCGATGCTGGCGACAAAATGCGTGAGACGGCCTCCGGTCTGTTCGAGTATCTCCGCGCCGGTCCCGTTGAAATGGGCGAGCGGGTTGGACGGATTATTATACTGGTCGAGCTTGCAATACTTTTCCGGGTCTTCGACGTATATCTTCCACGCGAGCCGTATGGCGCCGTCAGAGCCCTCCAACGGGCTTGAGTATATCACGTGCGCGCCAAAGGCGTTGAGTATCTTCTTGCGCTCCATGCTCACGTTGGCCGGAACTACAAGGTGCGCCTTATAGCCCTTTACGGCCGCTATCCACGCATACGCTATGCCTGTGTTGCCGGAGGTGGAATCGAGGATAATCTTGTCAGGGGTCAGCCTGCCGCTCTCTTCGGCGTCTTCTATCATGCAAAGGGCGGCCCTGTCCTTGACCGAGCCCCCGGGGTTGCAGCCCTCGAGCTTGGCGTATATCTCCACATCGGGAGGAAGGTCCTTCGTTATCCTGTTTATCCGCACAAGGGGGGTATTGCCGACAAGCTCCACTGCCGAACGTCTTACAACGGCCTGCGGCCGCCCGTGCGCCGCCGTGGATGTCTCGAATAACTTATGTACGCTCATTTATCATCCCTCTTTGTCTCTTGGATAAAGCCTGCCCATGGCAACCAGACAGGCCGGTAAAACAAACTGACTCCGGGAATACGGCTGTGTCATGGTTCAAACAGGCCTTATACTAAAATTTCCATGCAGCAGGCTGCATGGAAGCAAAGGCCATGACCGGCTCAACGCATGATAAGTCTACATATTACCGTTAATATCGCCATGAATCATTGGAGATTACAGCGATAATACCTGAGTCAGTTCCTCAAGTTTATAATACCTGAGTCAGGTTGTCAAGATATTTCAAAACCTTTTAAAGGACGTCGCCAAATGAAGACTACTGCCGGAATTGACCGGAAATAGGCGTAAATCAGGAGTCAGCGGGCGATAATCCCGGCATAACGGACAAAAAAAGCCCCCCGCCCCATCAATCAAGGGACGGAGGGATATTCAGATGTACGAAAGGGAGATTAACCGGCCCTGCCCTTTATAAAACCGATTGCATCATTGAGCCTCTTGACGGTCATCTCCTTGCCCATGGCAGCCATCATCTCGAAGATACCTGGGCTGACCGTGCCGCCGGTAAGGGCGACGCGCACGGGTTGGGCGAGTTTGCCGAGCTTAAGCCCGCGCGCGTTCAGCACCGCGTTGAAGGCGGCCTCTATCACAGGCTCTTCAAATGCCGTAATGCCCGCAATCCCGGCCTGAATCTCTTCAAACAGAGGAAGCGTATCAGGCGTAAGGAATTTTTCAACCGCCTTCGCGTCATAATCGACCTTATCCTTGAAATAGAAGACAGCGCCGTCGGCCATCTCAATGAGGGTCTTTGAACGCTCCTTCAGGGTCTTTATGATGGCTGCGAGCCTGGCGTCCGAGCTTGCGTCTATGCCCAGGGCGCTCAGAAAAGGCAGCAGAAGCGGGACGAGGTCGGCCTCCCCTGTCTCTTTTATATAATGGTGGTTGAGCCAGAGGAGCTTTTCAGGGTTGAATACGCCGGAGGACTTGCCCACGCTATCCAGCGAGAACTTCTCGACCATTTCCTCGATGGAAAATATCTCCTGATCGCCGTGCGACCAGCCGAGCCTGGCGAGGTAATTGACGAGGCTGTGCGGCAGGTACCCCATCTCTTTATAGGCCATGACGGAGGTCGCGCCGTGGCGTTTACTCAGGCGCGTCTTGTCCGAGCCCAATATCATCGGCAGGTGCCCGAAGACCGGCACTCCGTGACCCAGCGCGTTATAGATGTGTATCTGCTTGGGGGTGTTGTTGATGTGGTCGTCTCCGCGTATGACGTGCGTAATGCCCATGGTCGCGTCATCGACCACGACGCAGAAGTTATACGTCGGGGTCGTGTCCGAACGCAGGATGATAAGGTCTTCGAGAGTTGAATTGTCAAAGCTGATGCCGCCCTTGACAATATCGTTGAACGAGGTCGAGCCGGAGGCCGGCATCTTGAACCTGACGGCATAGGGCATATCAGGCGCATCGACGCGCGCCCTGCACCTGCCGTCGTACTTTGGCGGCCTGCCGTCCTTGAGCGCCGCCTCGCGCCGGGCCTCAAGCTCCGCAGCCGTGCAAAAGCACCGGTATGCAAGCCCGGCGTCAAGGAGCTTTTTTGCGTGCTCCCTGTACAGGTCGAACATCTTGCTCTGGAAAAACGGCCCTTCATCCCACGTAAGGCCGAGCCACTCCATGCCGTCGAGTATCGCCTGAATCGACTCGCCGGTGCTGCGGGCAACGTCGGTGTCTTCTATCCTCAAGACGAATTTGCCGTTATTGCGCCTGGCGAAAAGCCAGTTGAAAAGGGCCGTCCTTGCCCCGCCTATATGGAGATACCCGGTCGGTGACGGGGCAAAACGCGTGCGGACTGTCAAAAGATGCCTCCGATGCGTATCAAGACCTGTTGACCTTATCTACAGAAAAAGGCGTCCGGCCTGATGCGATTTTATATAAAAACAGACCTGTTGGTCTGCGCTACGGCATAACAGGGCCATTTCCGAACAGATTATTGAAAAACACTCCGTCCCCCGGCTCAGGCTGTTCTCTGGCCGCTCGCCAAAGGCGAGCAATATAAATGAACAACTTCATTACCAGCAGACAAAGTCTGCAAAAGCTCCCGCCCCATCCTTCGGATGGGTGCCCCGAAGGCATCGAGGAGCGAGTAATGAGGCTGGGCTCCCGTTGCCGCCAGCCAAAGGCTGGCATTGCAACGGGAAGATTGTCCATACGCCGCAGTGACGAGCCAGGGTACCCACGCCAAGTGGCGTGAGTCGGATAACGCAGTAGATGGAGCTTTTTCAACAGCCTGCTAATTGATTACGACTCCCGCATACCCAACTACCTGCGAATAGTCGCCGCTCGCCTCGCCCGATGTCGCATACCGCACGAGACGGGCCTGCTTCGCCCCGAGCCTTCTTGCAGCAAAAATCGCTATGACGGCTGGTATTACGCCGCACATGGTGATATCCTTTTTCTCGGTTATATCCAGAAGCCCGGGCGCGTCGAGCGCGCATATCCTGGCTATGGCGAGCTTGTCCTTGGCCCGCGCCGACTTGTCCGGCTCATAGTGCGTCATGTCGGAACTTATCACTATAAGCACTTCCCTGCCGCACTCTGATATAACACCGGCAAGGGCCAGCCCCATCTCCTCGCAGTCCGCGATATCCGCCCTCATCACCGTCACCGGAACAATCGAGGCGCCGCTGTTCAATTGATAGAGGAACGGCAGTTGCACCTCAAGGGAATGCTCCATGAGGTGAGCGGCGTTATCAGCGGTGAAAAGCGCGGAAGAGTCGATGAGCATCCCGGCAAGCTCTTCGTCCACCCGCATCTCGCCTAAGGGTATCCGCCATATGCCGGAAGACATGACAGCGGCGTTTTCTCCGAGGCCGGTATGGTTCGGGCCGATAAGGACGACGTCGTCCGGAATGCTGACGGATGAGAAGACCGCGCCTGCAACACCGCCGGAATAAACATATCCTGCGTGCGGCACCATCACAGCCTTTGCCCGCTCAACCGCCGCTCCCGTACCCAGGAACTTGGAGACGTCCTCGCGCAACACGGATTCTTCCTGCGGATAGAACCGGCCGGCAACACAGGGTTTTCTCACCATAGCCACATCCCGACTCGCGACATCCGATTACAGTCCGCTGAATATACCACATCCGCGTCAAGGTTGTAAAGACGGGCAACGGATGGCAACCGTGCCTGTTGCGTGACCGGCTCCGTTACCGCGTACGCGGGCATATCGCCTTGGCCGTCTTTAAGAACCGTAATCGGCCCCGCGCTCGTCAGCGGTTCTTTGCCTTGTCCGCTTCAAACTCGCGAAGCTCATCGTCGCTGAAGAACTTATATCCGCTTATCATGCTCGATGCAAGCCCACGGCGCTCGATGATATCGTGCAGCACAAGCGCGCCGAGATGGGCGCATATAAAAAAGATTATGAAGAGCGCGCCGACGTCATGCGCGATAAGGGCCGCCTCGGCATACGCCTTGCCGACCTTTTGCGCCGAGCCCTCGTTAAGCAGATGCACGATAACCATGGTAATGCCGCTTGCGGCCTGTGTCGCGGCAAAGCAGAAGAAGGCCGTGTAGACCCCGCCCGCAAACGGGTTATGCCCGAAGTACAGGGGCGGCTTGCCCTTGAACCCGCCCAGGTAATACCTTATCGTCGCCGTTGCAACCCTGAACTGCCTGGCCGTATAAGGCAGCACGTCGCGCCAACCCATGGTGCCCGTGCCCGCAAAGAGCACGATGATGCGCACGACCAGGGCCGTGGCGAAGAAGAGACCTATTATGACATGGGTGCCCGCTATGACGTCTTCGCCTGCCTCAGGCAGCTTGAGGTCGTCCGCGACCGCGATAAATACGCCCAGCGGCAGAAGAAAGGCGACTGAGCCGGCCATTGACCAGTGGAGTACGCGATGAAACCAGTGATAGACATGGGTGGGACGATAGCATGACATTGCAGGTCTCTCCGGTATAATTGATATGACACGCCTCTCATCAAGTGTAGCCTATGGGCACACGGTGTCAAGAAAAAACAGGGGCAAGGGGCGCGCAAACCGCAAATAAAAACGCCCCGGTCAGTTGGACAGGGGCGTTATTGATTATGACGTAACAACGCTAACTGAACAGGTTGGTCATATAGGCCGAAAGCAAGGCAAGAGAATTGATGTAGATGAGGATACCGGTTGTGATCAGCAGTATGCCCGTGACCACGGATACGACCCTCATGTGCTTCTTAAGCTTATTGAAGTGCCTGAGAAAGGTGTTAATGCCGAGAGAGGTCGCCATAAACGGTATTGCCAGGCCCGCGGAATAGGCGATAAAAAGAAAGGTGCCGCTCCACTTGCTCGGAGAGGTCGCCGCGACCGCGAATATGGCGGAGAGTATCGGGCCTATGCACGGGGTCCAGCCCGCCGCGAAACCCACGCCCACGAGAAAGGAACCGAAAAGCCCGGACGGCTTCTTGTGAAAAAAGTGCAGCCTCTTATCCATCTGAAGGATTCGAAAGTTTATGATGCCGATGACATGGATGCCGAGGATGATTATGGCGATGCCGCCGATCTTACGGATGATATCCTGGTACTGCATCATAAGCGAACCGAAGAGCTGGGCGGATGAGCCCAGTATCAGGACAAAGACCGTGGAGAAGCCGAGGACGAACATGAGGGAGTTGAGAAGTATCACCCTCTTTACGGCTGCGTTTGTATTATCGTCGGTGAGTTCCTCAAACGATACCCCTGTCACAAATGAGACGTAAGACGGGACCAACGGCAGGACGCACGGAGAGACGAACGAGAGTACGCCGCCAAGAAATGCCGCCGGTATGCCTACATTATCAGTCACTTTCCTTCTCCATTTAAACACGGTGAATACGTCCGCAACATAAAGACCGCATGACAAAGGCCGTCAAACCGCGCTGTTACCTTTATACCATCATACAGTTAAAAATATACGGCAGAGCGCATTAAAGATTCATTAGGACGGCGGGCTACCTGAAAAAACGTCATGAAACTTGCCAATACAAACTGCAAATCCCCGCGAACACCGTACGCAAAAAAGTGATCGGGGGATTATCCGCAACCGCGCCTCATCCGCCTATCAGACGGCCTTCAGCGGCTTATACGCGTCGCGGGGCTTGGGCCCGTACTGAAGCAGGCCAAGTATCATGTCCACGGAAGAGCGCTGCGACCAGTCCCTCGCCCCCCATACCTTCTCGGCTATGACGAAGTTCTGGTCTATGATAAAGGTCTCAGGCACCCCTGTCGTCTTATACGCCTCTTTTATCGCGCCGCTCCTGTCGTGGAGGATTGTAAAGGTCAGACCGTACTTCTTGGCGAACTCCCTGACAACCGATATATCGCCCGTATCGATGCTCACCGCAACTATCTCAAAGGGACGGCCTTTCAGAGCGTCATAGAGCTTCTGCATCGACGGCATCTCTTCTTCGCATGGCTTGCAGGTCGTCGCCCAGAAGTTCAGGAAGATCACCTTGCCGCGAAAGTCCTTTAGGCTGACCTGCCTGCCGTCAAGGCCGGGGAGCGTGAAATCGATAGGGGCGAGCCCCGCGTTGACCGGCTCGTACTTCTTCCTGCCGCTCAGGATTATAATGGCGACGACAATGACCACCACAGCGACAATGCCGACTACGGCAATCTTCGGCAGCCCGCCGCCTTCTTCCGTAACGTTGTTATCTGCCATTCATCCCTCCATTATAATACAAAAAAGCTCACAGACGACGGCTGATTACGCGTACGCATGAAGCCCCGGAAGGACAAAACTGACGCC
>JACRNO010000085.1 GCA_016234855.1 Deltaproteobacteria bacterium
CGTGAAGAAGGCGTCATGGCAGTCTATGACGCCGCCATCTCTTTGCCGGACGATTACACGACCGTAATGGAAGGCTCCCTTATAAAGAGCGCGACGACCAACGGCATAAAGACCGAGGAATGGAAGACCGACGACCCGTCCGCAGGGCTTAATCTCGTTGCCGGCAGATACACCGTTACCAAAAAGACCTACAAAGGCATCGAGATCGCGACCTACTTCTTTGAGAAGGACGACGCGCTCTCCCGCGTATACATCAACAAGACAAAAGAATACCTGGATATGTATGCGTGGCTTATCGGCCCGTATCCGTTCAAAAAATTCGCGGTGGTGGAGAGTTTCCTGCCGACTGGTTACGGCATGCCGTCGTTTACGCTCCTCGGGTCAGCGGTCTTACGCCTGCCGTTCATCCCCGGCACCTCGCTCGGCCACGAGATAGCCCACAACTGGTGGGGCAACTCCGCCTACCCTGCCGAAAAAGGCGGCAACTGGACCGAGGCGCTGACCACCTTTACGGCCGACTATCTCTACGCCGAGAAGAAGGACGAGGACAGGGAGTTCCGGTTCTTGAAACTGCTGGGCTACAAGAACTTTGCCGAGGCCTCGCCCCTTACCTTGGGCGAGTTCAGCGACGCGACAGAACCAATATCAAGGGCAATCGGTTACAACAAGGGCGCCATGCTCTTTGTAATGCTCAGGGATGAAATCGGGGCGGACGCCTTCTCAACCGGGCTAAAGGCCTTCTACTCAGAATTCAGGTTCAAAAACGCCTCGTGGGCGGATATCAGGCAAGCCTTTGAAAAGGCGTCAGGCCAAGACCTGGGCTGGTTCTTCAGCCAGTGGCTTGACAAACCGGGCGGGCCTGCCGTCTCCATCGAAGGGCCTGTCCTTAAATGGCCCAAGGGCGCGAATTATCTGGTACAATTTACAATAAGGCAGGCGAACCCGCGCGCAATCACCCTGCCGGTGCGCTTCGAGACAAAGTCCGGAGCCGTGTCCCTCGAGATCAAAGTCTCAAAAGAGGTTGAACCGGTCTATGCCGAGCTCGGCGCCGAGCCTCTCGCCTTTGAAATAGACCCGGACTACCGGGTCTTCAGGATACTCTCGGACGCCGAAACCCCGGCATCGCTCTCATCGTGTTTCGGCGACAAGGACGCCGTCATAGTCGTGCCGTCTCAGAAAGAGGCCGCTGATAAATACGAGGCCCTGGCCGAACTGATATCCAAAGACTACGGCGCGGCCATCGCAACCGTTGCCGACGCAGCCTCTTACGACGGCAAGACCGTCTTCATACTCGGCGGCCCTGACGAGAACCCGGCGTTCGAGCTGATAAGGGAGCGCCTTCCGAAAGACGCGTCCATCGACCACGCCACGCTCAGGCTGCCAGACGGCGCCTACGACATGAACGGCAATCTCTTCGCCCTGGCGCTCAAGGATACCCTCGGCAGCCGGCGCGCCGTGTGCGCCTTCTTCGGCAGCGGCTCAAAGGGGACGGTCTTCGAGACGGGAAAGAGGCTCAGATACTTCGGCGAGTCAGGCTGGCTCGTCTTCAACGGCAGTTCCAGCCCGGCAAAAGGCAGGTTCAGCGGACAGAAAGTCTTGAGGCACGAATTCTGACGCGATACCTTTCGACGCTGCCGCAAGACTTGCGCAGCCTCACGCTAAACTTGTAATAAGGAGACCCCGCATGTTTAAGAGACTTTTCATAACCGCATTCGTCGTCCCGGCCGTCATGCAGGCCGGTTACGCCGCAGCGGAGCAGGGGGCCGCTCAACCGGGCATGCACAGCATCGCCGAGACGCCTATGACGTCCGAGCTTGAGGCCATCATCAAGACCAACGAACTGTTCATAACGACAGCAAGGAAGGCCGTAGACAAAACCGGCACCGCAGAGGCGAAAAGCCTCCTCAGCAGGGCCGAGGCCGCGAGGATAAACGGATATGGCCACTTCACCGCAAGCGAGACAAGGCCGGCCATCGATGACTACTCAGAGTCGACCCACCTTGCCGTGCAGATTATCGTGCTTGTCAAGAACGAGCAGGGCATGGCCGCGCAGACACCAGCCATAGAAACGGCCGAGATCATAAAGGCCGGTGACGACCGGGAGCGCAAGGAGGCCATGATTAAAAAAGGGCTGGCTGAGGTGGAGGCGTTCATAAAGACCGCCGAGCGCCTGCAGGGCGAAGGAGAGAGCACAGACGCGGCCATGCGTCTTACCGAGGCCAGGTCGCTCTACGAGGCCTCAAAAAACGAGTTCTCGGACGGCAGGTATGACAAGGCCCTTGATGACGTGAACAGGGCGTACATGGCCGCAACCGGCGCGGTCAGGGTGATAAAGAAGGAGCGCGCGGAGATAATCACCTTCCCCCGCCCTGCCTCGACTGACGCAAAAGACGTCTTGAGCTCTGAGTTGAAAAAGAACGACGCCTATCGCTACTTCGCCTCTCAGGTCATACCTGACGGCAACCGGAAGATTGCCGCATATATGAAACAAGGCGACTCGCTGCGCGACGAAGCCGCATACGTCATGAACGGCGGCGATGCAAGCGCCGCCATTGGAAAGCTCAAGGAATCAACGGAGCTGTACATCGAGGCGATAAAGCAGTCGATACAATAATCGGCTGCGCGGCGGGGGGCGCGCCATAAGAGGCGGCTTGAAGTTACCGGCGCTTTGCTATAAGATTTAATCGACGGCTGACAAGGAGAACCTTATGGGCGTAAAGGGCAGGCTCAGGGACATGAGCCTTATAGACGTCATCCAGATATTCAACGCCGAACGGCGCACGGCCGCCATACACCTCGGCGGCGAGCTCGGCTACGGTACCGTCTACATGGACAGCGGCAATATCGTCCACGCGGCGCACCGCGACCTCAAGGGCGCGGAGGCCTTCTACCAGCTCCTCGCATGGCAGGACGGCGAGTTCGAGGTCGAGCCGGATATCGAGGCGCCTGAGCAGACCATAACCGAGCCGCCGGAATCCGTAATCCTCGAAGGACTGCGAAGGCTCGACGAAGGCTCGCGCGGCAAAGGCTCGCAGACCGCGGCCTACGCCGGAGACATGGACTCCATAAGGCTCATAAACAGGCTCCTTGATCTCAAGATACTGGAGAAGATATAACGGGCTGTCTGTTTTCAACCATCCGTAAGGCATATCGTATCAACCATACCATCGGAAAATAGCGGATATTTTTTCATTGAACGATAACCGCTCACGGTAAACCCCCATGCATGACGATATAAAAAAGATTGCCATAATTGGCGCAAACAAGGAAGGCATGAGCCTGCTGCCGCTCCTGCTTGCCGACAAGAAGTCCTGCGTCACGCTTATCGCCGATTCAAACCGCGACGCCATGCTCTTCAAGCTCAACGAGCTCGGCTACAGGCTCTCGACCAAGCTCAACATCAGGACGACCACAGACCTTAACGCCATAAAAGACATCGCCGGGCTCGATATCATCATAAACGCCCTGCAGGACCAGGCCACGGAGACCTTCCTCGAATCCCCGGAGTTCAAGGACATCGAAAAACTCGGCACCCTGTCCACGCGCCTCCTGTGGAACGTGCGCGCAAGCGAACCTGCCTCCGGGGCCGAACCGAGCGCGGCCATGGAGCAGTTCACGCTCCTGGGGTCTTTGCGCGAGATAGTCGACGCGGTGCGCCTGACCATCGACCGCAAGGAACTCCTCTCCGTCGTCCTCAAACTCGCCACCGAGTCCACACGCGCGGAGAGAGGCTCAATCATGCTCGTCGCGCCGGACGAAGGCATGCTGCGCGTCGAGATAGCCAAGGGCATGGACGAGGAGGTCGTCAGGAAGATACGCGTCCCGCTCGGCGAAGGGATATCCGGCAAGGTCGCCCTCGAAGGCAAGCCGGTGCTCGTCTCCGGCAAGGCCCGCGGCGAGGACTATCCGCGCCTCAAGGAGCGCAGCGACGTCAAGAGCGCCATGTGCGTCCCTCTCGTCGTAAACGGCGAGGTCATCGGAGTCATAAACGTCAGCTCAAGCGAGTCGATGCACGTCTTTACGAACGAAGACCTGCGTTTTCTATCGTCCATGGCAAGCCTTGCCGCCGAGGTCATACAGCGCTCGAACGAGTACGAACGCCTGCGCATAGACGCCGCCAAGTTCACCTTCTGGAAGGAGGTGGACGCCATCATGAGCTCGTCCGTCCCCATGGACGCGCGCCTGAATACCGTAGCGAGAAAGCTCGTCGAGTTCATCGCCGGGCTTACGTGCTTCATCTACATATACAACGAAGACAGGAACAGGCTCTTCCTGCGAGCGGCGAGCATACGCGACAGCCGTTCCATCTGCGCGCTGAGCCTGCGCCCGGGCGAAGGCATCGAGGGCTCGGCCATCTCCGCCATGAAGGAGACCTTCCTCGTGGACAGGACGGCCGAGACCAACCTCAAGCGCGTCTACTTCTCCTTGCCCATGGTATCGCACGGCACGCTCGTCGGCACGCTGAACGGCCAGGTCGTATCGGCTCAGGGCATCTCAAAGTACCAGGAGCTCTTTCTCAAGGACATCACCGGGCTCATCGCCGAGAGCGTCTATGCGCACAAAAAGGCCGAGAACGAGAAGATGCGCTCGCGCAAGATATTCGCGGTGGACGAGGCCGGGCTCGAGATGATATCCGGCAAAGACCCGGCAAGGCTCGCCACCATCATATCGGCCACGCCGGCCGCGATACTCGGCGCCGAAGGCTCGATACTGCGCGTGCGCATGGAAGGCAGCCTGAAGTACCAGCCCGCCGCCACCTTCGGCCTCGACGACAAGCACGTGCGCGAGTACCTGATGCCGATAGAGCGCGAAACGGTGATGGAGGTCATGCGCAAGAAGGATATCGTGGTGCGGGAGTTTTCCGAGGAGGGCAGCCCTTATATCCGCTCGGTGCTCTCTTCGCCGCTCAGGGCCGGGACGGATATCGCCGGCGTCCTGACGCTCTTCAACAAGACAAGCGACGAGTCATTCTACCCCTGCGGCTTCTCGAAGTCCGACGTCGAGACCTTCGCAAGGTTCGTCGTCTACGCCGAGAAGTCCCTGGTCAACATCCTCGCCGGAGCCGCCGCGGCCGTGGAAAAGGAGCATGAAAAAGAGCATACGACCATATCCCTTTTTGAGAAGAAGGTCGAGATTGAGATAAACCGTGCGATGAGGTCTGATAGACGCCTGACGCTCGCAACCGTGAGCTTCGTCTGGATGGCGGACGCCGTCGCGATGAGAAAGGCGGGCTTCGAGTCGCGCTTTGTCGCATACGTGCGCAAAAAGGCCCGCACCTTCGACGTGGCGGTCAGGCTCGACAAGGAGACCCTCGCCTTCCTCTTCCTCGACACCGAATACAACATGGCCCGGCTCCTGCAGTCGGTCGCCGAGTTCGTCGTAACTGACGCGGGGCTCAGCGCCATGTTCAACGAGGGCAAGGTCGAGGTCTGGTACGGCGGCGCGTCCTTTCCGAGAGACGGCAAGAAGTTCTCCGAGATATTCGCCAATGCGTCGACGAGACAAAAATTCGACATAAACAGGGACTACGAGACGGAGCTCAACCCGCTTACCCCGGTCGTCACGCCTGAAGGCAGGGGCGGCTAATGCCGTTTTAAGGTTGTAATCCGCGGACGTATAAGGCACAATGATATTATGATTACCGTAAGGTTTTTCGCAATGCTCAAAGGGCTGGCGAAGACGGAGACAAAGCAATACGCGGTCGAGAGTTCGGTTACCGTGGCGGAGCTTAAAAAGATGCTCCGGACGGACTTCCCGGCAATCGCGCCGCTGCTCTCGGGACGCTCGATACTCGTAGCCGTCAATCAGGAATTAGCGCAGCCTGATACCATCGTGCGCGACGGCGACGAAGTGGGGCTGCTGCCCCCGTTTTCAGGGGGCTGAGACCGGCGTTGACAACGGAGCGCATGGATAATATGCTCCTCGTTTTTAATAGAGCAGGCAATACCATGGAGCGCGATGGGAAAGTATGACAAACTTCTTCTCAGGGTTCTAAGCGGCAATTCCGATGCAAATATCCACTTTGAGGATTTATGCGCACTGCTGCTACATCTGGGTTTTGAGACACGGGTTCGAGGCAGCCACCACCTGTTTAGAAAAGAAAAAATAGCCGAAAAGATTAATCTTCAACATGACGGCGGCATGGCAAAACCGTATCAGGTAAAGCAGGTAAGAAACACCATCGTGAAATACAAGCTCGGAGGCGCGTCTTGACACACAAATACGAGATCATCATATACTGGAGCAACGCGGATGGGGCTTTTGTAGCAGAAGTGCCTGAACTTCCTGGATGTGCGGCACACGGAAAAACATCGGAAGGCGCCTTAAAAAACGCCAACGAGGCAATCCAATTGTGGATTGACGCGGCTAAAGAGTTCGGTGACCCGGTACCCGCGCCGAAAGGTGAGCGGCTGATGTTCGCATAAAATTGAATAAGTAAGTTTCGCAAGATGGGCTATACTAATATGTAGTGAAAAAAACGGTTCCTATATTTTTAATAGGCACAGCAATGCTCCAAAACTTTACAAGAAGATATAAATTGGATTCACCAGTGTATGACCTTAAGCATGAATATATACCTCCTGCTTTTCGCTTCGATCTTTACAAACTAATTACCGAGGATTGTGAGACGCTTATAAGTGAATATTGCTTATATCGAAATGTTTCAATAAGTATAAAGCCAGATTCTATTCTGCTGATGAGATATGCGGGTTTGTAAAAGCCTGGCAGGTACCACCCTGGATTGACAATCAAGACGGTATCTACGGAACTAACAATCAAAGTATCCTAACATAATGACAACCGACCTTGTCCGCATACAGAACGAATCCTTCTCCGTCGAGGACGTCTGCGCCCGCGTAAAGACCGCTTCAAAGGCCATAGGCGCGCTCGTCGTCTTCGTCGGCACTGGCAGGGACATTTCCAAGGGCGCGAAGATTACCGGCCTCGACTTTGAGCACTACCCGGGTATGGCGGAAAAGAAACTCCGCGAGATACGGAAGAGGGCCGTCGAGAACTTCGATATCATCGAGATGGCGATAGTCCACAGGACGGGACACATCAATATTGGCGAGGATATCGTCCTCATCGTCGCGGCGTCAAAGCACCGTAACGACGCGTTCATGGCCTGCGAGTGGGCCATCACCGAGCTAAAGCGCGTAACGCCGATATGGAAACGCGAGACGACCGAGTCAGGCGAGGTTTGGGTATCGGAGACGCCTTAATATCGGTTTTTGAGTAGTGGCACTGATGACAGATAACCGGCTGCCTTCTTATAACCGGCAACCGGCAACGGATAACCAAATGATAACCGTCGGCATCATCACCATGAGCGATAAAGGCTCGCGCGGAGAGCGCGAAGACCTGAGCGGCAAAGAGGTCGAGCAGATGGTCAAGACCCTGCCCGCCGAGGTGCGCGCCTACGAGGTCATCCCGGACGAGACCAGCGTCATAAAGGCGAAGCTCATAGAATACGCGGACGTATTGAAGCTCGACCTGGTGGTGACGACCGGCGGCACGGGCGTGACCCCGCGAGACGTGACGCCCGAGGCGACGAAGGCCGTCATAGAGCGCGAATTGCCGGGCATGTCCGAGGCCATGCGCGCCGAGAGCCTGAAAAAGACCCCCAACGCCATGATTTCCCGCGCGGTGTGCGGCATACGCGGCCAGACCCTCATAATCAACCTGCCGGGCTCTCCGCGCGGGGCGCGGGAAAACCTCGCGGTCGTCATGCCCGCGCTCGTCCACGCCATCGAAAAGATGAAAGGCTCGCCAAAGGACTGCGCAACGCCGTAGCCGGTCTTCTCCGTCAAGCCGTCCATCTCGACCTGCTCCCGCATCGCGTTTTACCTCATCCTTCATCCCGACACCCTGCATATCGTCCATCATGGACAAAAGGCCCAGCCCAATGCTCAAGTGCCTCCTCTCAGTCAAGGGAACCGCAAAAGGCGTTGTCGCGCCCTTGCTTCACGGCCATGCTGTCGAGCACCAGGCCGACGGCGCCGCTATCGCCGAGGCGCTCGCCGGAAGGCATTACGACGTCGTCGTGCTCGAAGACCGCGAGGCGATAGCCGCGGTCAAAGCCGCTGACCCGCGCGCCGAAATAATATTCATAGGCAACGACGGAACCGGCGACGAGGTTGAGCTGATACGCGCTGGCGCGTCTGCCTGTTTTGCCATGCCGCTTGTTGAAGAGGCCTTCAAAAAGACGATTTCATCCATAGACAACCTCGCCGAGGCGCGCGCCGCCACTGCCGAGCTTGAGCGCCAGCTCTGCTCAAGATACACCTACGCGGGCGTGGTCGGCAGGAACCCGCTGATGATCGACGTCTTCGCATTTCTGCGCAGAGTCGCGCCGTACTTCAAGACGATAACGATATACGGCGAGACCGGCTCCGGCAAGGAACTTGTGGCGCGCGCCCTCCACTCGCTCTCGCCCGGCGCAAAAGAGCCGTTCATCGCGGTAAACTGCGGCGGGTTCGTGGAAACGCTCCTCGAGAGCGAGCTCTTCGGCCACAAGAAGGGGGCCTTCACCGGCGCAATCGTTGACAAGGCCGGGGTATTCGAGGCCGCGCGCAACGGCACCGTCTTTCTGGACGAGATAGGCGACATACCGCTCTCTTTTCAACCGCATCTGCTGAGGGTCCTGCAAAACGGAGAGTTCCGCAGCCTCGGCTCCAACACCCCTCAGCGCTCGAACTGCCGTGTGATAGCCGCCACCAACAAAGACCTTTCCGAGGCTGTAAAGCGCGGCCGGTTCAGGGAAGACCTATACTTCCGTCTCACCCCATTAAGCATCGAGGTGCCTCCGCTGCGCAGGCGAAAGGACGACATACCGCTCCTTACGCGCTTCCTGCTCGAACGGTTTCACGAACGCACGGGAAAGAAGATACAGGGCATCGCCAGACCCGCACAGACCGTCCTTATCTCTTACGACTGGCCCGGCAACGTGCGCGAACTTGAATCCGTAATCGAGGAGGCGTCCATCCTCACGAAAGACACCTTCATAAGACTTGAAGAACTGCCCGTGCGCGTGCGCGATACAAGGCCGCAGGCCCTTTCACAGGAAGACGGGTGCACCCTCGACGAGGTGGTGCAAAGACACATAAAAGAAACCCTGACGCGCTGCAACAACAATAAGACGCACGCGGCCTCGGCCCTCGGCATCACCCGGCGCGCGCTCCTGCGGAAGCTCGAAAAATACGGGCTGGAATAGACGCCAATTCTGATTCAATCCCATACACTCGACACGCCCCATCCTTGCTTATTATATGTTAAGGAAACTCTGATTAATCCGACCAGATTGTCATTTCGACCCAGCACCACTTCTAGCGGCGACGCTTGTATGTATACAGCCTTAGCGTCGGAAGTGGTGCTGGGGAGAAATCTTGTTTCACTGGCAATTCAACAAGTTACAAGATGTAAATTATCCGCAAAAACGGCGGATAATTTATAAGTAATGAAGAAACCATTTATACTCGCTTGTGCGCTAACGTTATGTCTTTGGCGCCTTGTTTTAACCCGCAAAAAGACGCGGACTTAAACAAGCTGTGCTTAACCTCGTCGCCCAGCACCACTTTCCGGCTCCATGCTTTGTTCTGACACAAACTTTCGCACTGGAAAGTGGTGCTGGGCGCTCCCCGGAATGACAAATAACAGAATTAATCAAGGCTTCCTTAATATAAAACCCCTTTTTCGCAGGCGATAAAGGCCAGGCAGCCATGAATGCCTGCAAAGGTTAGAGACAACACTCACACCCTGTCAAATCCGCACGCCTGCCAGAATCGCACACCATAAAGCAAAAGACCCTCACCTTTGTTAATCAAGGGATTTCAGCCGCCATCCCCTCTCCGCTCAATCAGAGACCATCCAAAAGCGCACACCGTAATATTCCATCAAAAAGAGGCTTGCAAATTTACCCTGGCAAATCAACATGTTGGCCGCCTCGCGCATCCTGGCACGCTTCTTCCATTAGTAATTGGTCAGGAGATGGATGAGAGGGTTCTTAAAAGGAGGTGCGTATGAAAAGGCTGACCGAAATAACAATGAGCTTGCTGACGGTATTGATTCTTCGCCTGCCTGAGGCTTATGCGCAGGGGACTGCGACAACCCAGAACAAGAATCTCAGGAGCGAGTTGATCGAGAATCAGACGATCGAACTCGTATACCCGATTGACGACCATTATACATTCGTGGCGGGCCAGGCCCCGGCGCTCAATCTCGATAAGGCCGGCGTAACGCTCGTATCAAACACCGGTTCGCCCAACGGGACGCTCAGATACGTAATAATCAAGAACGAGAAGGCAGAGCCTTTCGTATACACAAACCGCTTGATAGGGGTCTATGACGAGGTGGCTGCGCCGGCCAACGGCACCTTCAACCTCTCATCCTTTGGAAGTGAACGGGGACGCGCTGCAGGCTACAGCGCCATGGACCTCTTCGAGGAAATGACCGCCCTTTGCAGAAAGACCAGCGGCACGCCGGTCTACGTAGTGCCGGTGAGCTACGGCATCAACAAGCGCATGACAAAGGTCTCGGCCGTGGACGCGTTCAGCTACGTCATTAACTCCGGCTCGAACAACAGCGCATGGTTCATGGCATGTGACGGCCCCAGCAGGTTCGTGGTGGAAAAGGAATACAGGTTCGCGGCCAACGCCCCTGAGAGCGCGTCCTTCTACTCGGACAGGCTCCTTGAGAACGTAAACTACGTGACAGACGGAACCACGGTGCGCAGACGCCAGGCGCGCATCCTGAGCGCGGAAGAGTCCGACACGATACTCAGAGAGACGGCCCTTGAAGTGGCGCAGATGAAGACCGGGTTCGTAAAGGCGGTGGACGGGTCGAGGTTCACGGGAACGTACGAGGCATCCGCAACTGACACGCGGTGCGCGAACGTAAGCGTAAAGTATGCGGCGGCAACCATCGGCAGCGAGACTCAGTTGGCAACGACCATATACGACTTCAAGGTCTGCGACAACAGGGTAGCGCGGCTCGGGCAACGCATGGAAAAGGACTCAAGGACGCTCAACGCTTACGCAACCACCATGATAGAGCCGCTTGCCAGATAAACGCTTCGCGATAAAAAAGCAGCCTGAAGCATCGAAGCCCGGTCGAAAGACGGGCTTCGGTGTTTTTTGTGTAGAGATTGACGGTATGATATCGGGGACGAATAGTTTCTGGCGGGAAGCGCCAACCTACGGCGCTTCCAACCCCTCGTTCCCAAGCTCCGGCTTGGGAACGGATTTGCGTGAGAAGCTCAGCTTCCGGATAATTGCGTTACCAAGCAGGAGCTTGGTAACGAGATGGATGAGATTTCTCGCTGCGCTCGAAATGACAATTGTGCTCTTTATTTTTAGTTATGCAAAGGTCTCTTATCAAAGGGGGGAGGTTCTCCCCCATCAGTGCCTTATCACCACGTCAGTTGCCGGAGGCGGCACAGGCGGGGTCGAGACCGGCTCTTTGTCAGAGGAAGGAGGCGCGCCTATGAATATCTCCTCCCTGCCCTTGACGTTGAGCGCGGCCACAAGCACCTCGTCCATGTGAGAAACAAGCACCGGCGTAATCTTCCTGAGTATCTGCGCCGGTATATCCTTCAAGTCCTTCTCGTTCTCCTTGGGAACAAGCACGGTCGGTATGCCCGCCCTGTGAGCGGCAAGGAGTTTTTCCTTAAGACCGCCTATGGGCAGGACCTTGCCGCGAAGCGTTATCTCGCCGGTCATGGCAACGCCCTTGCGCACGGGGATGCGC
>JACRNO010000086.1 GCA_016234855.1 Deltaproteobacteria bacterium
GCTCACTATCGTGGAGCGCAAGCCCAACCTGGCCGGGCTGACCGTGGCCTACGTGGGCGACGGCAACAACGTGGCCACCTCGCTGGCGCACATTTGCGCCAGGCTGGGGATGAACTTCCGCATTGCCACCCCTGCCGATTACAAGCTGCCGGTGCCGGTGGAAGCCAGTGCGCGCCAAATGGCCGCCGAAAGCGGCAGCCAACTGGCAGAAATGATTGACCCCCACGAGGCGTCTTTGCTAAAGGGGGGAGACGTTATCCCCCCCGCCCCCCTCTTGTCAAAGGGGGGAGATTTAATCCCCCCCACCCCCCCTTTAAAAAAGGGGGGAGATATAAACGCGCCCGTCACCCAACTCGACGTAACGACCATGACCGAGGCATACGTGGACGACGGGGTGATGGTCAACTCGGACAGGTTCTCGGGCATGAAGAACACAACAGCCAAGGCCGCCATAACCGAACTCCTTGAGGAGCGCGGCATTGGCAAAGAGACGGTCAACTACAAACTGCGCGACTGGGGCATATCGCGCCAGAGGTACTGGGGTTGTCCCATACCCGTCATCTACTGCAAAGAGTGCGGCACGGTGCCTGTGCCGTATAACGAGCTTCCGGTCGTCCTGCCCGAAGACATAAAGCTCACGGGCACGGGACAATCCCCGCTTGCCGAGGCAGCCGGGTTCGTAAACGCGAAGTGCCCTAAGTGCGGCAAGAGCGCCCGGCGCGAGACAGACACCATGGACACCTTCGTTGACTCGTCATGGTACTTCCTCAGGTACTGCTCGCCCGATTCAAAGACCCTGCCGTTTAGGAGCGAGGACGCGGACCGCTGGATGCCGGTCGACCAGTATATCGGCGGGATAGAACACGCGGTCATGCACCTGCTGTACGCGCGATTCTTCACCAAGGCCTTGCGCGACCTCGGGCTGCATTCGTTCGACGAGCCGTTCACCAACCTGCTCACGCAGGGCATGGTCTGCAAAGAGACGCGCAAATGCCCGGAGCACGGCTTTCTCTACCCGGAAGAGGTTAAAGACGGTAAGTGCGGCATTTGTGGAGCTCCAACCCCGGCAGGGCCGGTAGAGAAGATGAGCAAATCGAAGAAAAACGTGATAGACCCTGATGGGATAATAAAGACATACGGCGCGGATACCACGCGCCTCTTCTCGCTCTTTGCCGCGCCGCCTGAAAAAGACCTGGATTGGAGCGAGGACGGGGTCGAAGGCTCGTACAGGTTCATCAACAGGGTCTGGCGGCTCGTCATGGAAAATAGCGACATACTAAAAGACATTGCCCCATACTCGTCCGCAGGAGGGCTTGCGCTCGAAGGCGCGTCCCTTGAGATACACCGCTTCACTCACAAGACAATCAAGCGGGTCACGCAGGATATCGAGGAGCGGTTCCATTTCAACACCGCGATAAGCGCCATAATGGAGCTTGTAAACGCCCTCTACCAGTACGACGCGAAAGACGCGGCAGTCTTTCGCGAGGCCGTCAATGCAGTCGTGCTGCTACTTGCGCCTTTTGCCCCGCACGTATCCGAGGAGCTGTGGCACCGGCTCGGCAATACGACGCCGGTATACAGAACGCCGTGGCCGCAGGCTGATGAGGCCGCGCTTGTAAAGGACTCGGCCCTTGTGGTTATCCAGATAAACGGCAAGGTGCGAAGCAAGATTACCGTGCCGATTGACGCGACCGAAGAGGCTGTCAAACAGGCCGTGCTCGCTGACGCAAAAGTCATCGAATGGACGAACGGCAAGACCCTGCGTAAGTTCGTCTATGTGCCGAACAAAATAGTCAATATGGTGGTAGGATGAAGATTGAATCTCGTTCAACCAAGCAAGCTCTGATGAATTCGACAGTTGTCATTGCGAGGAGCGCTTTTGGTGCCAAAGACACTAATGTCAGCGCACAAGCGACGCGGCTTAAGCCCAGCTTGTTTTGCCTCGCGTCATTTTGCGGAGTAAAACAAGCGAATATAAATAACGTTTTCATTACTTATAAATTATCCGCTGCTTTTAGCGGACAATTTACATCTTTTAACTTGTTAAATTGCCTACGGAACAAGATTCCTCGCTGCGCTCGGAATGACAGAGAACATACCTTTTTCAGGGGTCTCAATCTGTATGGCTCGGCTGAAGTCACACAGACAGACCGACTGCATCATGCGCCGCCGCTTCCAGCGTCTTCAAACAGGCGCATTGCGCGTTGTTGCGCGTCGTTTATCGCCACATTCATCTTTCTTGCCATAACCCTCGCCGGGTGCGGCTACCACATAGCAGGCAAAGGCGGGAAGATGCCGGGCGGGATAGAGTCCGTCTCCATCCCCATCTTCACCAACTCGACCGCAAAGCCGGATATCGAGTCCACCGTCACTCAGGCCTTTGTCAACGAGTTCGTGAACACCCTTCATGTGACCACGACGAACGAGGTCGTGATGCGCGGCGCCATCACCTCATACGAGCTGACGCCTGTATCCTACACGCAAAACGACGTCAACCAGGAATACCGGCTGACCGTAACGCTCTCGCTCATGATAGTCAAGGGTGACCAGACCCTCTGGGAGGACAGCGAGATCTCGGATTACGAGGACTTTACCGTTATAATCTCGGACGTGACGGCAACAAACGAGGCCGAGCTCGCGGCCCTTAAAAAGATAGCCGAAGACACTGCCAGGTTCACGAAAGAGCGGATGCTCGAGCAGTTTTAGCGCCCAACCTTCCAAAAGACAAGACGCCGACCATGACCGCTGACAAGACAGATAAAATCAAAACGGACAAACCGAAGGCCGTTGCCATAAAGCCCGTCTACTACCTCTGCGGCACGGACGACCTGCTCATCGAGCTTGAGGCCGCGAGGCTCAAGGCCGCGGCCCTCCAGCCGGGCATGGAATCTTTCAACTACGAGTCCTTTGACGCCGCAAAGGCGAGCGCCGAGCAGGTCTTGAACGCCGCATATACCCTGCCCGCCTTCTCGGACCGGCGCGTCATAACGGTCAAGGCAGCCGAGGCCGTCAGGGCGGCAGATGCAACCGCCTACGTCGATTACATCAAAGACCCGTGCCTGACCACATGCCTCATCTTCGTCTCAAACGGCAAGGCAGACGAGAGGGCGGCGCTGGTGCAGGCGGCAAAGAAGGCCGGTTATCAGAAGATATTAAACCGCATGAAGGATGACGAGCTTAGCCGCTGGGCCGTGACCGAGGCGAAAAAGCAGGGCAAGACGCTCGGCACGGCTGCCTCGATGCGGCTGATTACCGCGACCGGCACGCGACTGCGCGACGTAAAAGGCGAACTTGACAAGCTCGTGCTCTACGTCGGGGACAAGGCCGTAATAGACGAGAAGGATATCGAAGAGTGCTCTTCGGATTGCAGGGAAGAGGCGGGGTTTGCCCTTACCGACGCCATCGGCGAGAAGGACGCGGCCAGGGCGCTGGCGGTCTTCAAAAAATCGTCGAACGAAGAGCCGCTCAAACTGCTCGGCTCGATAGCGAGACAGGTGCGGATAATTTTAAAACTCAAGTCCCTTGCAAGACGGCGCATGGCTGCCGATGATATTGCAAAGGCCTGCTCCATCCCGCCGTTTCTCATATCCGGCTACACAAAGAGCGCAGGCCGCTTTACCGAGCGCGAGCTGATAGCCGCGGTAGCGAGACTACGCCGCGCAGACACCGACCTCAAGACCGGTCGCGCGCCGCAGGCAGTCGTCCTGCCGAGACTGATTATGGAGTTGTGCGGGGAAAAGGGAAAGGCACGGTAGAGCCGGGCGGCCTTGCTGAGAAAAACAATATCAAAGGACGGGTGTGGTCCAAGATGCATGACTATCGGGACGCGGGAGCGTCCCTTGATACG
The DNA here is from genome assembly GCA_016234855.1 of Deltaproteobacteria bacterium. Lineage (GTDB taxonomy): Bacteria > Desulfobacterota > GWC2-55-46 > GWC2-55-46 > GWC2-55-46 > JACRNO01. Next base: position 3,848 of record JACRNO010000086.1, read on the forward strand.
CGCTCCCACGCAGAGCGTGGGAGCAATAATAAATGACGCAGGCGTCGTCTTCAGGCTCATCCCCGCGCCCAAGGCGCTGGCGAAGTTATGCGACCTTGTCATCTCAGTTGACGAGGCCGGGCTTGCGGCCGCAAGCGCCGCCCTTTCAGCGGCCGGGTTTCTGCCCAGGA
>JACRNO010000087.1 GCA_016234855.1 Deltaproteobacteria bacterium
AATATACGAAACGCGTCATCGCGTCCTATGCCCAATTCCTGCGAAGCGCTGATGCCGGGCCAAAGGGACGGGTTACGCCCTCCACCTCTGGCGCGCTTTCCACGGCTTCACAGCCTTACCGGGCCGCTCAATGAGAAGATAATCGCGCCAGCCATTGTGCGCGCGGCGAAAACCGTACAAGGAGGCCTGAATGAAGCGACCGGCAAAACCAGTGGAGTTTCCGGACTGGGAGAAGCTCTATAACGAGGAGGAGTTCGAATCCATGCCGTGGTATATCGCGGGCATGGACCCTGACATAGAGGCCGGCCTTCGGTATATTGCCGTGACCTCCGGCGACGTCCTCGACATCGGCACAGGCCCTGGCACACAGGCCATCGCCCTTGCCGAGCACGGCTTTCACGTCACCGCCACCGACCTCTCGGCCTCTGCCATAGCCAAGGCGCTCAAGGCCGCCCGCAAGAAACATCTCGATATCGACTTCATCACCGATGACATCCTGCGGTGTAAACTCGACCGCCAGTTCGATATCGTCGTCGACCGCGGCTGCTTTCATGTGCTCAGTCCGGCCATGCGGCCCGATTACGTCCATACCGTGCACGGCCTTGTCAGGACAGGCGGGTTCCTGTTCATAAAGTGCTTCAGCAAGATGGAAAGGACGATGAAGGACGGACCTTACAGGTTCTCGCCCGACGAGTTGGCCGGGATATTCGGAAAGAGGTTCATAGTCGAATACACGGAGGAGACCGTCTTTCACGGCACGCTAACCCCGCTGCCAAGGGCGCTGTTCAGCGTAATGAAGAAGCTGTAAATTGGACGGATACCGGGAAAAAAAAGGGGTAAGGCTATAAGCCTTACCCCTTTCCCTCTTTTTTCAGATATGGATCGCTTTATAAACGGTTCTAACACAGCAAAGAACCGGACTTGAAGGCCGCAGGGCAGAACCAGCCGCCCGACGAGCCGTTTATCTCTTGGAGAACTGGAAGCGCTTCCTCGCGCCCTTCTGACCGTACTTCTTGCGCTCCTTCATCCTCGGGTCCCTTGTAAGCAGACCTGCCTTTTTCAAAGGCGGGCGCAGGGCCGGGTCAACGATGATAAGGGCCCTTGAGATACCGTGGCGCACCGCGCCGGCCTGGCCTGACTCTCCGCCGCCCGATACGTTCGCCACCACGTTGAATTTACCCTGCATGCTGGTGACCTCGAAGGGCTGGACAACTATGCCCTTGAGGGTCTCCCTGCTGAAGTATTCGGCCATAGCCTTGTCATTGACCGTCACCTCGCCGGTGCCGGCCTGCATCCTTACTCTGGCGATGGAAGTCTTGCGCCTTCCTACCGCGATAAATACGTCCGCCATCTGAAAAACCCCCGTTAGTATTGATTCGTTGCTTATGCCGCTTGATTTATCAAGAGCCGCGGCGTATCTGCTTCGTTAAAACCCCGACATCTGCTCCGGCAGAGGCACCGGGGACTGGGCCTTGTGCGGATGGGCCTCTCCTGAGTATACCTTGAGCTTCTTATATATATCACGGCCAAGGCGCGCCTTCGGAAGCATGCCCCAAACGGCCTTCTTTATTACGGACTCCGGGTTCTCGGCGAGCTTCTTGCCGAGCGGTTTGGACTTGAGGCCGTTCGGATACTGCGAATGGTGATAATATATCTTATTGAGGAGCTTGCTGCCGGTTACAGCCACCTTATCGGCGTTTATTACGACGACGAAGTCGCCCGTGTCGATATGCGGGGTAAAGGTCGGCTTGTGCTTGCCGCGCAAGACAACCGCGATACGCGAGGCGAGCCTGCCGAGCGTCTTGTCCGTGGCATCAACGACGTACCACTTCTTGGTGTTCATGTCTACTGCCGGTATGAAAGTCTTCATCTTGAGAACCTCTATTTGAATTTCACATCCCGCGTCTTGGCGCCCGGCACGGACGAGCCAGCCGGGAATAGCAGCCCATAGCGCCGCAAGCGGCATGAGCATGAATTCTTAAATTTAATAGAATTCAACCGTTTTGTCAAGGCTTTATTTCAACAGGGGAAAACAACCTGAGTAAACGGACGGATACGGGACAGCCGCCTTCTTACGGAACGGAGGACGCACGCCCGTTCACGGCCGCTTTTACCTCCTCCTGCCCTTACCCGCGGGCTTGGCCTTTGGCGCATCCTTGACCGCGCCCTTCTTATCGGCCTCATCTTCCTTCTTGACCTCTTCCGGCCTTGGCACGGGCTTGGAATGACACCTGAAGCAGTCGTTGAGCGGGAAGGAGACCCTGTCGTGACACATACCGCAATACTGGCCGCTGATTATCCTCATCATGTTCATCTGCGGGTTTGCCCCGGCCTTGTCAACAAAAGGTGCCGGGTGGCACGACGAACAATCCAACTGCTCGGTATGCGCCTTATGCGGGAATACGACATCAGGCGGGTGCGGCGCGTACTTGGTCACCGGTATGACGACCTCAGCGTCCAATACCTTCTTATCTGTCTTATGCATAGGGTTTCCCGGCAACGTCCACTCCGGGCTAATCTTACCTTCACTCTGCGACGTAACCCAATTAACCTTATTGCCAAACCCGTCTTTAGGCAGGTTGGCGAGTTGCTCTTCAATCTTCATCACGCCGGCCTTTGAACCGTACGAGTGACATTTGTCGCACTCGGACGGACCGAAGGCGGTCTTTCCGTCATGGCAGGCGCCGCAATATTTACCAGTCTCGATATCAGACTGTTTGATTGCGACGGTATTGGCCTTAAGCGGAAATGCGAGTTCCGTATGGCAGACCTGACATTGAAACTTCGCGCGATGCGTCCAGTGCTTGAAGACCACTGGTTTGTTCTTCCCGGAATCCGGCAGGTTCAGGTTCATTATAATATCGCCGTATGTCGACGGGTTTATTACCCTGCGCTGGTCTATCCCGCCCTTAAAGTCGACGTCGGTCCGCGGCTCGGCGTGCGCGCCGCTGGCCGCGCCCATTGCAAGGAGCGCTGCGGCAAACGCGGCCACAGCCGCCGCACGGCCCGTCTTTTTCAAAGCGCCTGCGCCCCGGCCCGGCCTCTCTTTGTCCTTTGTAACGGATAATGGTCTTGACACGGCTAAAACCTCCATCTTACACCCTTAATCGCGGGTCTATTTTTAAACACGACCGGCCCCGCGTCAGACATACGGCCACAACGGCGCAAACGCCGCAGACAACTCGCTTTAACGCTCCATAACGGCTCAATCAATACCCGACGTGGCAGGAAGAGCAGAGCGATTGAAAATCGACCCTGAGCATCTTCTTGCGCCGCCCCTTGTCATGCGGGTCATGACAGGTATAACAGACCATCCTGCCGTCCCCTGTAAGCGGAAGGAACGACGGGACTCGTATCCTGACGACCTCCCCGACGGGATGTCTTGAGACCGGGTGGCTGTCGACATTGCCCGAGTGGCATTTGACGCATGTGGTCACGGCATCGAAGCTCAACTCGGGCGGCTTCGCGGTATGACACGCCGAGCATTGAGAACGCCCGCCGACCGGGTCATGCGGGTTGGCTATCACGCGCTCGTCTTCAGGCGCGAGCCCGGAGCGTTCTGCGCCGGATGCCGCACCGGCTGCGGACAGCGCCGATACAAAGACAAAAATAAAGAGAACGCCGCGCGCGACGCTGGCCGTCTTATTGAACGCGCGGCGCCCGAGGACGGCCCTATGATAATCGGTGGTCTTCATCTTGATATCCATTATACAAAAAGAGACCGGAGGGTAATGTGACCGGGATTACCTGCGCGAGCCGAATGCGTCCTGTTCAGACCTCCGACGGTTGCGTTACGCGGCACCGCCTTCGTGCAAATATCGGATTTTAAGCGCCCCGTCAACCGGACGCCCTTCAGTCCATATCCCGGCAGGACCGGCCTCCCGCCTCTTTACAGAACCTTGCCGTTTGTCTCCTTCCGCCATGACGCCGCCCGGATATTTACAAACCCGAAACCGGGATCAATAGTTGTAGTTCGCAACGTTACCGCCGACCACGTCCGTAAAGTTGGCGTTACAGACCTTATCCGTGCCGAGATTAATCGCCCGGAAATAGAGCGCGATACCGGTCCCCGTGGTGGCTGGGACGTGAAACTCCACGCACGCGCCGTTCATCGCCCTGTTGGCAAGCGGCACCGCGCCTGCCGGAGGCCCCGGTACGGTGCAGCGCGTAGTCGCGCACTGGTTGTTGTTCTGGCAGCCGCATACGTCCGCATTGGTGCCGTGGATGCCCTGCATGACGTCATTGGTCAACGGCACGCCGAGGTTGTCGGTATTCATATACGCGCCGCCGTGGCAGGCAAGGCAGAGTATCCCGAAGTTGTTGCCGTTGTTGCCGGTATTGAGCCCGCTCTTGTAAAACTGGGAGACGTTAGCGGCGAGGCCGTCTATGGGATGCGAGACGCGCGAATAGTTGGCAAGGGGCGGGGTATAGTCCTCGTCGCCGTAGACGTCCCTCCTGTGGCAATTATAACAGAAGTTCTTCTGCGTCACCGGTGGCGAAAGCGCCCTGCCGGACTCTTCGGCGCGCAGTATCCACTTTTCGTTCGAGCCGTGCACGCCGCGCGGGTCGGTGGGCGTATCGGAACCGTGACAGTCGGAACAGGTGATGGTGCTGTCGTGGCGCACGCTCCAGAGCCCTACGGGCGCGCTGGTAAGAAGCGCACCCGTCTCCCACTGCTGGCCGTACTGAACGTAATACCCGTAGTTGAACGTATTCGTAAGTCCGAGACCATTGGCCGGCCAGTTCGGATTGGCGCTCGCGCCGGGCATATTCAACCCCTGCGTAAATACCGGATGATAGGTCGGGTTGTTCGCGTTGAAATCCGCCGTAACGTCGGATTCTCTCACCACGGAGCCGTCGGCGTTGCCGGACGGCACGGCCGGAGGAAGGCTCCCGTAGGCATAATAGGAATGACACTTCACACAGACGTAACCCTCGAGGTTCGTTCCGCTCGGGGTAGTCGAGGTGAAGTCCGCCACCGTATAAACGGTCGACGGATTGCCTGCCGCCGACCAGACTGGCTGAACGCCCCAGCCGCCGACAAGGGTCGAACCGATGGTGTTGGAGTTCGCGGTGCCATAGACATGCCCGCCTGAAAGAACGCCATGACCGTTGTGACAGTCCGAGCACTCGACGTGCCTGTTTGCGTTATCAAGCGACGCGGCCGCCTCGCGGGCCGGGTCTCCTGCCGCGCTGCGCTCCGGCGTGTGCCTGCCGGCCCATGCCCCGGACTTGACGTCATGCAGATAGGTGTAATTGAACGACGCGTCGATATCCTTGGCCGCGACGTTCCCGTTGTGGCAGCTCAGGCAGACGTCCTCTTCGCCGTTACCCTTAAGAAGCGTCTTTGCAAGCGCGCCGCCGTGCGAACGATGACAGGACAGACACCCCTGTACGGCCGGGGTGTCGTTGGCAAACCCAGCCGCGCCGAGGTCTTCATACCACGGGTTCGCGCCAACGCCGTTCCACGTGGCGCCTGAGGTTGCATGGGTGCTTCCCGTCCAATAGAGCTTATCGTGACAGGCCACGCACAAATCGCTGTTATTCAGCGTTGCAAGCATAAACTTCGGATACGCCGTGCCGTGAGGGTCGTGACAGGCCGTGCATTCGAGCCTGCCGGCACCATCGAGCTTGACCTCGGCCGGCGTGAACGGCGATGACTTCAACTCCAGATTCGACGGGTACGCATCAGAGTAGCTGAACGATATGGGATGGTCGTCCTTCAAGTTCGAACCGATATACGAGACCGATGCGGACGTGAGCTTGCCGGCGGTAACGCCCGGCCCCGTAACGTCAAGCGTGCCGCCGACGGGCGCGGCTATGCCGGGCAGATTAAGCATGGTACCCAGGGCGACGGTGCCGTCATGGCATGACAGACAGAGTTTCGAAGCGCCGGTGGGCTGCCCGAGGAGCGGCTTCGGCGCAATGGTCGCCGCCAGCGTCTGCGAGACGTACGGCTCATACGTCGTGCCGGTATCAGCCCTGTTCCAGATGGAACTGGACGGGTTCGAGGTATGAGGCGCATGACAGAAGACGCATATCTCGGAGGTGCCGGTGGTCTTGACCGTGGCCGGAGAGAGGACGCCCAGATTGTGCTTTGTGCCGCCGACGCCGGCCCATGAGACGGCGGCAACCACCGCCATTATAAGCGACGCCAGGGTGAAGAGCGCAAATTTTCCGGTTAATTTCATAGGCCTGTCTCCTTGAGAAGCGCCGCGATGTGTGCTATCGCATGCGGATCAATTCCGCCACGCACGCGACAACGTCCGTCATACATCTCTACGGACCGTCAATTATCCCCAAGATACTCGAATATCTGAACCCTTCGGTTAAACGTATCCGCAACGTATATCTTGTCTTTACCGTCGATAAATATGCCGCTTGGCAGCCAGAAGGCCCCTGGTTCGCTGCCGAGCGAACCGAAGCCGATTAACAGCTCCCCGCTGCGATTGAATACCTGAACGGTGTCAAAGACCGCGTCCACCACATAGATGTTGCCGTCGTTGTCAACGGAGACCCCTTTCGGCCTGCCGAGGTCGCCGGAGCCGTCGCCGTGGCGGCCGAATGAGGCCGAAAAGACCCCTTCAGGGTTGAATATCTCTATCCTGAAGTTCATGGTGTCGGTGACATAGAGGTCGCCGGTCTTGTCCACGAAGAGGTCGACCGGCCGGTTGAACTCGCCCGGACCCGAACCGAAACGGCCGATGGTCTTCAGGAGGGCGCCTTTCAGGTCATGCACCCTTACGTTATGGGCAACGGTGTCGGAAACATAGACCCTGCGGCCGGCCTTGTCAACGGCTATGCCGGTAGGCCTGGCGCCGGCCTCAAACGCAGTGAGGAATCTGCCCTTGCTGCTGAAGACAAAGACTTTGGCAAGCACCGAGTCGGTTACGTAGATATTATCGTCCGCGTCCACGGCAACGGCTATCGGGGATTCGAAGGTCGTTTTGCCGGCCTTCTCAATGAAAGAATAATCTTCATCCTTGATGTCATAGATGTGCACCCGCTTCATGCCGGTATCAACGACGAGAAGCCTGCCGCCGTTGTCAACGGCAAGTCCATACGGCTTGATGATGTCTTCAACCTTCCCGCCGAGCAGGATATCCGAGAGCCTGGAGAAGAAGCCGCTGCCCGCGCCTATGTCCTGCGGCCTCATTATCGTGCCCATATACTGTATCTTGGGGGTGGCGGGCGGGGGCGGCCAGAGAAGGCCTTTGGGCTGGGTACGATCCTCCTTGACCGAGGACGGCGCGCAGCCCGTTATCGCCGCGGCAAGGAAGATAAAGACGCAAAGAAGCGGCAACACTGCGCGAATAAGGCCTGAACGACCGTCGCTTGCAACAGGGTATTGTGGAGGCGCAGCAGCGATATCTCTCCGTGTCGTCATCATCCGCCCCTTTGATGTGAGGTTGCGAGGGAAGTTGAAGCCATCATGCCCGCGCTTGCGCCGGCATTGCGGCCTGCTGGTTTCCCGCGACCGGTCTTCAACTCGCTACTTCCTGTGGCAGCTCTGGCAGATATCGACATTCGCGGTGCGCAACCGCAAAACGGCGTCCGCCCCAAAGTCCGCCCTGCCTGTCAACACCCCCTTTTCATGAGGATTATGACAGGTGGAACAGATAACCTTGCCGGTCTTGGGGTCGAGCGGAAGCATCATCTGGCGTTCTTTCTGCGCAAAACGCATATTCGTCGCTACAATCTTAGACGGGACGACAAGGTGATTGGGCACGATAAACCCGCTCATCCTGACCTCTGAGGATGTCTCCTCGCCGGCGGGATGCGGCTTGAACCCGTGACACCTGCCGCATAATTCGGTCGGGTCCTCGCCGAGGCGCAGGGAGACGTCCTTTATAGTCCTCTCGGTCTTCACGTCCGGGGTGTTCGTATGGCAAATCACGCACGTGCCCCAGAGGATGTCGCCCTCATCGTTTATCTGTTCATGAGGGTTCATGATTGATTTGACCGCGGTCCCCCAGGTATAAGGAAGTTTATTAACCGGCGGCGCGGGAGGCGCGGCCGCGGACGGACCGGCCGAACAAACCGCGACCGCAATCCCCGCCGCCGTAACAACGGCAAGGAGCCTGGCAACGACCCATCCTGCTGAAAATATCCTTGGCATAACGAGATACCCGCTGGTTTGATGTACTGCGGCGCCTATGGCGCGAAGGCGTAGATTGTCCCGTCTTCAGACCCGATATAGACCATATTATCAACGACGGCGGGCGACGAATGTATCGGAGCGCCCGTCTTGTACTCCCAGATGACGGCGCCGGTCTTCGAGCTGGCCGCGTATACGACGCCGTCCTCCCCCCCGAATATCATGATGCCGTTGGAGCCGACGACAGGAGTGGATTTTATCCCCGCCGGAAAGATAAAGGCCGCCGACTCCCTGCCGTCGGACTTCCTGTAAACCTTTATGACGCCGTTCTTATAGACCTGATACACGCTCTCGCCCTCGACCACGGTAGAGGCGTAACCAATCATATCCTTGCCTAAACGCTTTTTCCACAAGACCTTTTCGCCTTTCAAGTCTATCGCATACAGCACCCTGTCATACGAAACGATGTAGACAATACCGTCCTTGACGACCGGGGATGCATATATGGCCGAAGACGTCGGAAACTGCCAGTTCCTCCCCCCGCTCTTAATGGACGAGGAATAGAGGGCGCCGTTCTTGCCGGAGTAAAAAACAGCGTCGCCAACCAGGGCGGGGGACGAATAAACGCCGGTATACTTGGCATCGTACAACTGCAAGCGCCACTGGCGCTTGCCGTCCGCCGTTGAAAGGGCATAGAGATACGAGTCATTGGAAGATATTATCACGAGTTCGTCCGTGACGACAGGCGAGGAGACCACGCTCAGATCTGTCTCATACTTCCAGACAAGCGCGCCGGTCTGCGCGTTTAGCGCATAGACGTAACCGTCCTTGGAACCGAAGTATACCGCGTCGTTATGGACGGCGGGGGTGGAGAGTATCTCGCCCCCTGTCTTGAAAGACCAGAGCTTCGCTCCGGTTGCGGCGTCAAGGGCATAGAGACTATTGTCATAAGAGCCTATGAAGAGCCTGCCGCCTGAAACGACTGGAGAAGAATGGATAGCCCCCTTCGTGCGGAAGCTCCATTTGAGCCGGTAGGGCGGCTGCGGCGCCTTGTCAACGGACATGTCGTGGTTCGCATTTTGAAGGAACATCGGCCAGTCGGCGGCATGAGCCGCGCCGAGGGCAAACCAGAAAAAGACTCCGGCGGCGAACAAGGTACGGACTGTCTTTCTTATTTTCATAGTCGTTGGCATCGTGTGCGCGGGGAGGATGTCCCGCATTGCCTCAGGTCGATTGTTTGCAAACTTCAGTCCGCAGTCCATCTGTATGCCGTTGGGTTTCAACTGAAACGTTCCAGAAGCCGTCTTTTTATAACCCGTCTATAAGACAAGCCCGTCAAGTTCGTTCATGACCCTGTCGCGCTCAAGGGCAATCTCGTCGAGCGCGGCTTGAGCCGAATCTCTGTGCAGACGCCTGCCCGTTGCAACGCCAAGCCGCGCCACCGCCTCATCAAAGACCGGCGTGGAGCGCTTTATGGAGCCAAAACGCGCATCAAGCATCGAGATGGCCGCGTTAAAGGCCTCGGACAGCCTGCCCGGGGCCTTCTTCAGGGCTATGTGCCCTGTAAGGTCGCCGCGGCCGGCCCTGCGCACCGCAGTCACAAACCCGTGCAGCGGAAGCTCCACCCCGTGCGTCAGATAATAACCGAATACGGCCGCTGCGGAGACTATCGCAGCCACGGTCACCGCCGCAATCCTCAGGAGGGTTGGCCCGGCGATATCCGCCGTGGTGCGTATCTTCAGGTGCGTCCTGTAAAGCTCCCCGGCAAGCTGCCTGTCTATAATATAATAGGACAGGAAGAGATGCAACGCGAAACCGGCGACCACAACGGCGGTAAAGCCCAGGATGAAACGCGATTGTATCCCTCTCTTGACGAGAAAGTTGCGGCCCTTCCTGCGCCAGGGCCTGCGCCCCGCGCCATTATCCGGGACTGCGTTCGCCATATTCATAGGCCACCTCAAATTAGCACATTTCAAACCGGGATTCAACCGTCCGCGACATTTTCATACAACCGGCATAAGATTGCGGTCCCAACGTGATAGTTACCGGCGGCAAGCGGGACACGAAGCAAGAAACGCGCCGGGCAGCATGGCGTATGTCAATCATAGCCGCGCGCAATTAAACGGAGATGAATGCCGGATTAAATCTTCCCAGCCCTTGCGCGTCACAGGTTGCGCGAGCGCGCCGGGCCGCTACTTTCTGTGGCACGCAAAGCACAGGGCGCTGCGCCTGTTGCTTATGACGAGTTGCGCGTGTTTGTTTTTGGAAAACGGGTTATGACACGTGCCGCATCCGACCATGCCGTTGAAGAACCGTATCTGAGGGGGCAGGTCTTTCACGGCTTTATACGCCCCGAAGTACTTGCGCCTGGCATCCGCATAATATACGCCTATGGGATGGCTGAGCCCTATCCCGTTCTCGTTATGGTAAAAACCCAACGCGGTCTCGCGCCTTTCAACGAGGCTGTCGTTCGCAAAGGTCGCGTCGTGGCAGGTCAGGCACTTGAGCGAGAGGTCGTCGAACGGGATATCATCAAGCAGGCGCTCGTCTTCCATAGCTATATACCTGCGGGTGGTGTCACCGACGATATGCGCCGCGCCGAGAGACGCCTTGTGCAACTCGGATTCGTAATCCGCATGACAGAGCACGCACAGCCCGGCGCCGCTGGCCCTGCTCCTTATATGAGACCGGCCGTAGCCGTCCCTGTGCGCGAAGTGACAGGTTATACACGTCATCTCGCGCTTCCAGTCGAGCGGAAGGCTCACGGGCACCTCCATCGAAGGACGCATATCAACCGGGTGCGACAGTTCCCGTGTCTCCGTGTGACAGGACTGACACAATTTTGTGATGTCGCTTAAAAAGACGCGCGCATCCTTGCCTTCCTCCGGCTCCGCGAGATGACAGCTCAGACACCTGCCGCCGAAGTCATGGTAATCGCTCCTGCGAGACCAGACGTAGCCCGCGGCGGCAGCCGTCAATATGAGAATGCTTATTATGACCGCTCTTCTCACGCCTTCACTCTCTTGTCTTCAATGTTTCACACGCGCGCTTGAGTTCAGCCACGCCGGTCTTCAAAGCATCCACCGCCCTGGCGAGTTCCGCCTCGTCCAATCTTTCCCGCCCGAGGATTTCGCGCACGCGGGCCTCGTTTACGCCGATAAGCTCTATCGCGTCCCGGCACGAGCGCGCCCTGTGATTCAACACCCTGACCGCGGCGTTTATCTCGCCTGCAGCCGGCGCGAGCGCGTCGTACCCGCGGAACCTCGTATCGACCGTAAGGTCCCCTTCGGCGAGCGCGTCCATGCTCTTCTCAAGCCTGTATATCGGCCCGGCTATCCTGTGCGAATAGATGACGGATATTATTGCGATGGCGAGCGTGACGAGCCCAAGGACGACGGCCGTGTAATACGACGCGAAGATAAGCGGGAAGACCCTTATCTTGACCAGAGAGATGGTATATATCGCCTCGCGGTACGACCCCCCGAGGTCTTCCGAAGTGGAATAATAGAGCACCTCGGCGAGCGCGAGCACGCCCGCGACGATTATGGCGAGGAGCCTTGCGCCGAAACGCAGATTGAAATCGCGGCCTATGAGCCGTTGCCCCGGGGCGCCTGTCTCTTCCATTATCTCCTCCGGTTTAATGGGGGCATGGGCGCTGCGCGACAGCGCATGCGCTGTCGCGCAGCGCCCATGCCCGATGCAATTCGTCCGACGGAATCCGATTGTTCTTCGCGATGGATTGAATCGAGCGGCTTGACGGTCCGTGCTTTCGTGGTGGATTGCCGGGAAGGACTGCTTTTAATTATAGCCGAGACCCGCGGATTGTAAAGTCCGGGCCGGACACTGCCCGCCCCGATGCCTGTCCGCTCGAATGGCGCGGCGCATATACCCGTTGCTTGACTCGTCCCGCCTCTTGGGTTATCTTCAAACATACGGCGCTCAACCAACAACATCCCAACGAACAAGACCTTCGACCGGGGTTTTGCCGCGCCTGAACCAAGCCTGCTTCAATGCCAAACCCGGAGACGACAGAACACGAGATCGAAAGGAAGGTCCCATGACCGGCGACTCAACCACAAAGAGGCCTCGCAACAGGATTGAAGAGACGATTGAAGTCCTTATGAAAGAGGGACGGACGTTTCCTCCATCTCCCGAGCTTTCCGCCAATGCCCATATAAACGGCATGGCCGCGTATGAACGCCTGTACAAGGAATCCATCGACGCCCCCGAGGGCTTCTGGGCACGCATGGCCGAAGAACACCTCGACTGGTATAAGAAGTGGGACAAAGTCCTTGAATGGGATTTTAAAAAGCCGTCGATTGAGTGGTTCGTTGGCGGCAGGCTCAACGCCTCCTACAACTGCATCGACCGCCACCTCAAGACCTGGCGGCGCAACAAGGCCGCGCTCATCTGGGAGGGCGACGACGGCAGCTCAAAGACATACACCTACCAGCAGCTCGGCAGAGAGGTCTGCCGCTTCGCCAACGTCTTGAAGAAAAAGGGCGTGAAGAAAGGCGACCGCGTGACCGTCTATCTCCCCATGATACCGGAACTGCCCATCGCCATACTCGCGTGTAGCCGCATCGGCGCGATACACTCGGTCGTCTTCGGCGGTTTCTCGCCGTCCTCGCTATCGAACCGCATAATCGACTCGGCCTCCACCCTCGTCATCACCTCCGACGGCGGGGTGCGCGGCAACAAGCATATACCCATGAAGGAGAACTGCGACGAGGCGCTCAGGGATTGTCCGGGCGTTGACAGGGTAATCGTGGTCAGGCGCACGGCCACGCCCATTGAGATGCTTGAAGGCCGCGACACGTGGTGGCACGACGAGGTCTGCGCCCCGGACATCTCCTCGACGTGCGAGCCGGTTGAGATGGACTCGGAAGACCCGCTCTTCATCCTCTACACGAGCGGGTCCACCGGAAGGCCGAAGGGCGTCCTGCACACCACGGCGGGCTATCTCCTTTACAGCGCGCTGACCTTCAAGTGGATATTCGATTACAGGGACGAGGACGTCTTCTTCTGCACCGCGGACATCGGCTGGGTGACCGGGCACTCGTATATCGTCTACGGCCCGCTCGCCTGCGGCGCGACCTCGGTCATGTTCGAGGGCGTGCCCACTTATCCCGGCCCGGACAGGTTCTGGGCGATATGCGAGAAATACGGGGTGAACACGTTATACACCGCGCCCACGGCCATCCGCGCCCTTATGAGGCACGGGCCTGAGTGGGTCGAGCGCCACGACCTCTCGAACCTACGCATTCTCGGGTCGGTGGGCGAGCCGATAAACCCCGAGGCGTGGATATGGTATCACCAGGTCGTTGGCAAGGGACGCATACCGGTCGTTGACACGTGGTGGCAGACCGAGACCGGCGGCATACTCATAACGCCTCTGCCCGGCGCGACGACGCTCAAGCCCGGCAGCGCAACGAGGCCGTTCTTCGGTGTCGTGCCGAAGGTCTTGAAGGACGACGGCACAGAAGCCAAGACCAACGAGGGCGGGTATCTCGTGATAGAGCGGCCCTGGCCCGGAATGATGCGCGGCACATACGGAGACCCCGAGCACGTCCGCATGAAAGAGGTCTATTTCTCGCGCTTCCCGGGCCATTACCTGAGCGGCGACGGCGCCCGCGTGGACGCGGACGGCGACTACTGGCTCATGGGCCGCATCGACGACGTGGTCAACGTCTCAGGACACAGACTGGGCACGGCCGAGGTCGAAAGCGCGCTCGTCTCGAACCCGGCCATTGCCGAGGCCGCGGTCGTCGGCTTTCCGCACGAGGTCAAGGGCGAAGGACTTTACGCGTTCGTCGTGCTTAAAGAGGGCGTAAAGGCCGATGAAAGGCTTCGCGCTGAAATCGGAGAGCACGTAAAGCACGAGATAAGCGCCATTGCAAAGCCGGATAAGATACAGTTTTCAGCGGGCCTGCCCAAGACGCGCAGCGGCAAGATAATGCGCCGCATCCTCAGGAAAATCGCCGAAGGCCACACAGAAGACCTCGGCGACACGACCACGCTTGCCGAACCGGGCATAGTCGATACGCTCCTGAAGGAAAAGAGGGACGAGAAGGTCTGAGGCCGCGTCACGGCGCGGCTGGAGGCATCACGCCAATGGATATCATCGTCTGTCTGAAACGCGTGCCGGATGCGGCCGGCCGGGTCGATATCAACGCAACCGGCCTCGATATCGGACGCGAGACAGCCTGGATATTAAACCCATTCGACGAAATCGCCCTTAACGCGGCCATCGTCCTGAAAGAAAAACTCGGCGGCTCGGTTACGCTCGTGCACGCCGGGGCCGAGGCCGGGGAAGAGCTGCTCCGCAAGGGCATCGCCCTGGGAGCGGACGCCGCCGTCTACCTGAAAGACCCTGCCGTCACGTCTGTTGACGGGATAACCGTGGCCCGCGCCCTTTCCTCGATAATCCGCTCCATGCCCTTTGATATCATCCTGTGCGGGCGCAGGGGCTCGGACACCGACGCCGGAATAACCGGCCCGGCCATAGCCGCATTCCTCGATATCCCCGTTGTATCGTCCATAAAGACCCTTGATATAAACCCTGATGCGCGGCTTGCAACCGCAACGGCAGACAACGGCGCGACCGTCGTCGAATGCATGCTCCCGGCGCTCTTCACAGCCGACAGAGGACTTAGCGAACTCATCTACCCGACGCTATCCGGCATCATGAACGCGAAAAAAACGCCTATAAGGACGCTCGACCTCAAGGCCGCCGGGGTTGACATCGACGCGGCGTCCAAGTCGTCTGTCAGGCGCGAACGGCTCAGCCTGCCTCAAAAGACCCGCAAAGGTGTTATACTCGAAGGTGCGTTGACCGAGCAGGTCAAGGCCGCGGCCCGGTTCCTCAGGCGCGAGACCTAACTTTCCCTTTCGGCAAGGAGACCTTTGCATAACTCCGTTTGAGCATGAAATGTCTGGTTTTTTAAAACTGGATTCCCGATTAAGACCTCGGGAATGACAGACAAAACAGCGTAACATCGTCGTGTGCGCTAACGTTATGTCTTTAGCGCCTTTGGCGCCATTCCCGCGTGTTTTTGGCGGGAATCCAATCTCTTATAGAGACATTTAGCAAAATCAGAGGCACTCATGCAAAGGTCTCTTTTACAAAGGGAGGCTGAGGGGATTTGATGGTCTTCTTCATTTCCACCGGCTCATCTGCAACGGACTGCAACGCGCTCAACGCGACAGGCCTCCTTGCCCGCGCAATCAACGCGCGCGTGGCCGCGCTTGTCATCGAAGGCCCTGCGCCCGAGCATACGGACGTGCCGGACTGGCTCGATAACCGGGTTGACGAGGTCTATATCATCGAAGGCGCGCAGCCTGACGAGACCGGCGCCAATCTTTCCGCTTATGCGGCTGCAAAGACATTCGCCTCCGTGCTGAAAGATAAAAGACCGGCTTACGTCGTCTGCGCGGCGTCAGGCCAGGGCAGCGGCAACGTCACTGCCGCGCTCATTGCTGTGGCGCTCGATATGCCTTGCGTCGTAAACATAACCACACTCGAATACAGGGACGGCAACATCACGGCCTCGCGTCCCATATACGGGGCAAGGCTCGTCGAGACCTTATCCGTAAAAGGCCCCGCAGTCCTGTCAATTGCCGGGGCCGCGTTCAAATCCGCGGCCGCATCCAACAGACCGGCAACCGTTCACAGGATAAAGCCGTTGAACGCCAATACGCAGAGCCGGGTCAGGGTAAAATCCCGCGCCCATGCCCAGGAGAGCGGCGACATATCTACGGCGCAGGTCATAGTCTCGGGCGGCAGGGGGCTCGGCGGGCCCGAGGGCTTCAAGATGCTCAATGAACTTGCCTCGCTCGTCGGAGGCGTCGTCGGCGCTTCGCGCGGCGCGGTTGACGCGGGCTGGACAACCCCGGCGCGCCAGGTCGGCCAGACCGGAAAGACCGTCTCTCCGCACATATACGTCGCCTGCGGCATATCCGGAGCGCCCCAGCACCTCGCGGGCATGCGGACATCCGAACTCATCATGGCAATCAACAAAGACCCGAACGCGCCGATAATGCATGAGTGCGACCTGGGCATAAAGGCGGATCTGCGCGAGTTCATCCCCCTTCTCATAGAAGAGCTCAAACACAACGGCAAACGAGATGGCTGAGAGATACGACTGCATAGTTGTCGGCGCCGGGCCCGCGGGCGCGGCCGCCGCTCTGACCCTGGCAAAGGCCGGACTGAGCGTCATAGTATTCGAGCGCGGCGAGTACCCCGGCGCAAAGAACCTTTTCGGCGGAATACTCTACACTACCGTGCTTGCCGGACTCATACCCGGGTTTTGCGACGAGGCCCCGTTGGAGCGCCACGTCTCGAAACGGCGCTATTCGTTCGTAACCGGAGACTCCGAGGCCGCGGTAGACCTCTCGTTCGACGCCTTTAACAAGCCGCCGTTCAACAACAGCTACACGGCGCTTCGCGCCAGATTTGACAGATGGTTTGCCTCAAAGGCCGAGGAGGCCGGGGCAATCGTAGTGGCTGAGGCCGTTGTTGACGAACTTATAATGGAAAACGGCGTTGCAAAGGGCGCGCGGGTGCGCATGGAAGGCGGGACGGTCTACGCCGACGCGGTCATCCTGGCCGAGGGCGCAAACTCGCTCCTCGCGGAAAAGGCAGGCATAAGGCCCCGCATCAACGCTGCCGACTACTCACTCGGGGTCAAAGAGATAATCAGCCTGCCGGAAGGCGTCATCGAAGACAGGTTCGGGCTTGAAGCTGGCGCGGGCACGGCCTGCGAGTTCTTCGGCGAGGCGCTCGGCCCCGGCGTCGAAGGCGGCGGCTTCATCTACACGAATATAGATACCCTCTCGGTCGGCATCGCCTGCCCGGTCTCCGTGTTGAAGGAGAAAATGCTAAAACCCAACGAGATGCTCGACGCCTTCAAGCTACACCCGGCCGTAAGGAAGTTTCTTCGCGGAGGCAGGATCGAAGAGTACGCCGCGCACCTGATACCCGAGGGCGGGTACAACGCCATCGGCCGCCTTGTGGGCAACGGCGTGCTCCTTGCCGGCGACTGCGCCGGGTTCGTGAACCCGTCACTATACAAGGAAGGGACGAACCTTGCCATGGCCTCGGGCGTCATGGCCGCCGAGACCGTTATCGAGGCTAGGGCAACAGGGGATTTTTCAGAAGCCGGTCTGCAAGGTTACTTGAAGCGCCTCAACGATTCCTTTGTCATGCAAGACCTCAAAAGATACCGGGATGTCCCGGCCACTCTCCACTCCTCAACCGGACTCTTCAAGGAATACCCGGAGGCGGTCATGGAGTTGCTGGAGCGCCACTTTACGGTATCAGGCGAGAGCAAGGCAGCAATGCATAAGGAACTGCGCAGGATACTTCGAGGCAAGGTTTCGCTCTGGCGGCTGGCCGCAGACGCGCTCCATCTGCGCAATCTTATAAAATAAGGGGCATACTTGAAGTATCCGGCATGCGTTATTGAAACTAAGACGCTTAAAAAATAAGGAGAGGCCTGTTGACGGAACTATGATATGGATGAGACGTTAAAACCCCTTGAGACAAAGACGCTTGCTGAAAAACTCTACCTCGTACGCTTCAAAGTGGACTCGACGAGCCACCTTGCCGTCGATGACAAGGCGTGTCAGGAGTGCACGGCCCGCTCGTGTCTCTTCATCTGTCCGACAGAGGTCTACAGATGGGACGAGGCCGCATCAAGGGTCATAGTCTCTTACGAGGGGTGCCTTGAATGCGGCGCGTGTAGGGTTGCCTGCGATGCAAACGTCCTCGTTTGGAATAACCCGGCGGGAGGATTCGGCGTCTGCTACAGGTACGGATAGATTAGGGGGACTGGATGGAACTCGAACTTAACGAAGAACAAAGACTCATTCAGCAGACGGTCCGGGGCTTTGCAGCCAACGAGATAGCCCCGCATGCAAAAGACAACGACGCCAACGAACGCTTCCCCCGTGAGATCATCCGAAAGATGGGCGGACTCGGCCTCCTCGGCGGCCCAGTGCCAGAACGATACGGCGGGGCCGGACTCGACTTCATATCCGACGCCGTCATATTCGAGGAGGTCGGCAGGGCGTGCTCGTCCGTCCGCACCATCGTGTCCGTGCAGGTCTCGCTCGTCGAACTCGGCATCCTCACCTGGGGCACTGACGAGCAGAAGGAATGGTTCCTCCCGCGCCTTTGCAAGGGCGAGATGCTCGGGGCATTCGCCCTGACCGAGCCTCACGCGGGAAGCGACGCCGCAAGCATCCGCACCTCTGCAATCAAGAAAGACGGCGGCTGGGTTCTCAACGGCTCCAAGACATGGATTTCATCAGGCAGCGTGGCCGATATCTGCATCGTCTTTGCAAAGACCGACATTAAAGCCGGGTCAAAAGGCATCTCCGCCTTTATCGTCAACAAGGGCGCGCCAGGCTTTTCCACAAAAGACATCCACGGCAAACTCGGGCTTCGCTCGGCGAATACATCCGAGCTCTTCTTCGACGACTGCTTTGTCCCTGATAACGCGCTCCTTGGCAAACCGGGCGAGGGTTTCAAGATCGCCCTTTCAGGTCTTGACAACGGCCGCTACGGCGTTGCGGCCGGATGCGTCGGCATCATACAGGCGTGCATCGACGCAAGCGTCAGGTACGCGAAGGAGCGCGAGCAGTTCAACAGACCCATCGCCTCTTTCCAACTCGTGCAGGACATGATCGCGCGCATGCACGTGGACGCCGAGGCCGCCCGCCTGCTCGTGTACAGGGCCGGAGACCTGAAGAACAGGGGCATACGCAGCACGCTCGAGACATCGGTCGCAAAGTACTTCGCAAGCGAGGCCGCGGTGCGCGCCGCAACCGACGCCATACAGGTGCACGGCGGCTACGGCTACTCGAACGAGTACCCGGTCGAGCGGTATCTGCGCGACGCAAAGGTCGCCACCATCTACGAAGGCACCTCGCAGATACAAAAACTCATCATAGGCGAGCGCCTGCTCGGCGTAAAGGCGTTCGTCTGACGTATGTTATTCGCGTCCGGCGGCCACGCCGTTCACATGGATTCGATTCATGGCAAAACCCCTTGAAGCGTGATATCGTGCATGAATGAAGACAGCCCTTACCATAGCAGGCTCTGACCCAAGCTCGGGCGCGGGCGCGCAAGCCGACCTGCGCGCCTTTGCGGCCCTCGGCGTCTACGGGGTCTCGGCCATCACCTCGCTTACCGCGCAGACGCGCTCGAGCGTGAAGGCGACCATACATACGCCCGCCGCGTTCGTCACCAGGCAAATCTCCGTCCTGCTCACCGAGTTCCATATAGACGCTGTCAAGATAGGCATGACCGGCACGGCCGCAAACGTGGCCGCCATCGGCCGCATCATAAAGAGCCGCCGCCTTCCGAACATAGTCCTCGACCCGGTCATGCGCTCGACTGGCGGGTACCCTCTAATCGACGCGGCCGGAGAGAAGGCCCTTAAAAAACTCCTGCCGCTCGTCACCGTCGTGACGCCCAACCTTGCCGAGGCCTCGGTATTTACCGGACTGAAGGTCAGGGACGTCCACGAGATGGAGCTTGCCGCGTCCATCATACACGGCCAGGGCGCGCCGTATGTGCTGATAAAAGGGGGGCATCTAAAGGGCGCGGCCGTCGACATACTCTACGACGGCGCCGAGTACCAGTACTTCGAGGCGCCGCGCCTTAAAAGGGACAAGCCGGAACTTCACGGCACGGGCTGCATCCTCTCGGCTGCCATTGCCGCTGGGCTTGCCAGGGGCGCGTCCATTGAAAAGGCCGTGGCCGATGCAAAGGCATATCTTGGGAAGGTGCTGGAGTCGAACAGGAAAAGGTAGTCACGTAGGAAGGGCTGCGCCCGCTATATAAGCGCAGCTCAGGGCTTTAGCCCTGAAAATGGCCGCTGGACGCGCGGTATCAGGCCTGAAGGCCTGAGCTACCTGGAAGGGACGCGTCGTTTTTCCACAGACGAACTCATGGGTTCAAGTTGCAAACTTGAACCCGCAACAGATTCATACCCACAGATTTGAGACGATAACCAGCCACCCTACCCCAGCCACCCCTCCTTCTTTGCGCTCAGCACCGTGCCTGCGTTGGCCACGACTATGTAATCGTGCAGGATTATCTCCATCGTGGCCCCGGCCCTTGCAAGCTCGTTTATGACGCGGCGCTCCTGCGTCTCACAGACACGGTTCGCTTCCGCGCTCTGACGCGCCAGTATCAACGAGCGCGCGTTATGGCGCAGCGCCGCTTCAATGACCGTCCTTGAAATCGCCGGGCCGGGCTCAGCCGCGCCCTCGCTTATGGTCTCGATTACAAGCACCTCATTTTTGGTATTCAGATAGAGCGCAAGCAGCCTGCCATTCATGCCGCCTGGCAGCGGCGGCAGGAGCCGGGCCGCATCAGACGGCCTGTGTATCGCGAGCCGCGGCTCGCACGCCTCATCTATATAGGCCTCGGCAGCCTGCCTGACAAGGAGTATGAGGACTGCGGCTGACGAGCCTATGCCGCTCACCTCGCTCAACTCTTCGGCCGTCGCCTCGAAAAGCCCCTTGATGTTGCCGAAGCGGCGGATAAGCTCCTTTGCAATGGGCTTTACGTCTCTGCGCGGGATGGCGAAGGTAAGAAGGAGTTCTACGGCCTCGTAGTCATGAAAGCCCTCAAGCGAGGACTTTTTAAAACGCTCCTTGAGCCTCTTTCTATGTCCGGCGTTGGGATTCTCGGCCATCACGACCTTCTCTTGATGATAAGTTTATCAGGACATTTCTGCCGTATAAACGGCAAAGATTCGGTACGGCCCTGGTTCCGAGTTTTTGAAGAGCCCGGCTTCCAACGCATCTTTCGCCTGCTCAAACGTAACAAACAAGCAATGCCGATTTGCCGGGATTGTTCCCGCCAACAGATTGCAGGAAAGCGGAGAGCATTCCGGGCTGGTATGGGCGGCAAACGTAATTACATCAAAACCTTCGAGGCGTTTATCCTTCGGCGCCTGAACGTCCGTAACAAACGACGGCTCCGGTGAAAACGCGGTCCATTCATTAGACTCATCATCAAACTCGTACTCATAGGCTTCATAATAGAAAAGCGTCGTACCGGACAAATCAATGCCGTTATCTTCTGCAAGCTCTTTTATTGCCTCCGGCGAATCAAAGAGCCAGTACCCGTTGTGTTTCCAGTAATTTATGTACTCGCTGAAATCAGGTGAAATGCAGTTGCTCAACGAATATACGTCGATAACGCCGTCGACTTCGAGCCAATCCGGCTTTGCGGCGACTCTCTTTCGCATATAACCGACGGGAATCATGTGGTCTTCTTCAGCTCTGCCATAACGATTTGCATATCCGCCCAGGTCTGACGCCTCAAGTCGGTCTTGCCCGCGATATCCGCCGGGTCATAAGAGGCCATGACTTTTATGCCTCTATACTCGCGGAATTGGCCGCGCACCTGCGCGACATCCTGCGTATCGAGGAGGGCAAGAGAGGCGAGCGGGCCGAGCGCGACTATCACGGCCGGGCCGAGCCTTTCTATCTCTTCATCAAGATACGGCCTGCAGGCTGCGAGCGCGGGGCGCGTTGCCTCAGCATCGGAATCCGCAAGGCGGCACCTGAGGGCATGGGTCAGCCAGACCTTGGGCCGTGTAAACTTCATCGCCTCTATCATGGCGGTCATGACGCCGTCAGCCTCGCCGCCCGGCTCAACCGGCATGCCTCTTACGATAAAGAGGCCCGTCTCGCCGCTCCCCTTACCTGCCACAGGCGCGCCACGCTCAACAGAGGCGCCAAGCGGACAGGCGGCGCAGACCGGGTTGGTTGCGGGCGCGGTGGGGGTAACCACCTCGTCCGCAGACGGTCTTACATCTTCCGTCGCCTGAGTCGCAACGGCCGGGGCCTCAGTTGGCGCTTCGACAACGACCTTGACCTTGGGCAGATACATAACTCCGGCGTCAGCCATAGCCTCGAGCCGCTCTATCGCCCCGTCAATAAGGGCGTTGTATTCGTCAATCGCATCCATAATTTACCTTTACAGTAGCGCGGCTTTTCAGTAGCATATTTATATGGCCCTTGTTTTTATAGTCACAGCCTTGATAATCGTCTTGCTGCCCGGAGCCGCGCACGCATGGGGGCCTGCCACCCACCTTGAAATCGCGCGAGGGATACTGGAGAACACGTCTCTCATCACAGGCGCGGCCCGCGGCCTGATAGAGGCCTTCCCGTACGACTTCCTCTATGGCAACATCGCCGCGGATATAGTCGTCGGCAAGAACCTCGTCGAGGAAATCAAGCACTGCCATAACTGGCGCATCGGCTTCAAGCTCCTTAAAAAGGCCGAGAGCGACTCGCAGCGCGCATTCGCCTACGGCTACCTATCGCATCTGGCCGCCGACACCGTGGCGCACAACCACTTCATCCCGGAGATGATGCTGCGCACCTTCAACACCCGCGCCATCCGGCACATCCACGTCTACTGGGAACTCAGGTTCGACGTGCTCGCTGACAAGCGCGTCTGGCAACTTCCGAAGAAAATCATAAAGTCGATACACAAGGATAACGACAAGCTCCTCGATTCCATAATCGAAGGCACGCCGCTCTCCTTCAGGACGAACAAGACGATATTTTCGAGCATCATCACACTGCACCGCTTCGACCAGTGGCACAGGATGCTCGGCATCCTCTCGGCCAACTCCAAATGGGCGATCCACCCCAACGATAAGAAACGCCACTTCAACAACGCATTCGACTCGGCCATGGACCTGTTGAGCAACGGGCACAAGGCCGCGTGCATGAAAAAAGACCCGATTGGCAAGGCGCGGCTGGCCTCGGCCCAAACGACCCGCAAACGGCTCAAGGCGCTCCAGAATAACGGCGACGACTGGGAACGCGCCCTCGAACACGCGATAGAGGAGACGCGGGGGTAGGTATTGATGGGCTTCGCAAAGTTCAACCCATCCTACCGCGCTTCAATACCCCCCTCACCCTGCCCTCTCCCCAAGGGGAGAGGGTTTTCATTTTCTCCCCTCCCTTTATGGGAGGGGACTAAGGAGAGGGTTTTCTTGTCCTGCTGTTTCCTTAATCCCCCTCATCCCAACCTTCTCCCCGAGGGGAGAAGAGGTTTGCCTTGCCATTTCTAAACCTCCTCTCCCCTTTGGGGAGAGGACTGAGGTGAGGGGGAGTCATTGCTTATATCTCCAATCGCAGCAATTATAACGGCGCACGCGCCCTCGATATTCGTCATTATATCGGCGTTACTAAATCTTAAAAACCTTACGCCGAGTTGCGCGAGTTTTACACTTCTAACCTCATCTTCCTCAACGCCACCTTCAAGATAATGCTGGCCTCCGTCAGCTTCAACGCACAAATTATACTCTGGCGCGTAAAAGTCCAGTATATATCCACCTAACGGAAACTGCCTCCTGAACTTCGCGTTGCAAAGCCCCCTGTTGCGAAGAACCGCCCAGAGCTTCCTCTCCGCTTCCGTGGAATTCTTTCTAAGGACTCTGGCAATTTTTATGTTTTCTCTTTTCAATCCGTGCCTGCTCTATGCCCCCTCACCCTTGTATAATGCTTGAGAAGTATCTTACGTTAATAGATACTGATAATCATGCGCAACAGGATGTGACAGCCCGATTCCCCCTTGGTCGCACGAGGCCGCGGGTTAGCGAGGGGCGTCACATCCAATCCTTAACGAGCC